>NZ_JBHUZM010000021.1:0-84775 GCF_042667665.1 Streptomyces sp. NPDC057307
GCGTCCGCCTCCCCGTGATCCCCGCCGGCTCAGCCGCTCAGCAGCGCCGCCGTCCGCGCCAGCAGCTCATGACCGGTACGCCAGTCCCCGGCCGAGCCCCCGCTCAGTACGATCCGGTCGGCGCCGGCCGCGACGAACGCGGCGAGCCGCTCCGCCGCCTGCTCGGGCGTGCCCACGATCCCGACGCCCGCGGCCTGGCCGGGGTCGACCCCGTACGCCTCCACGACCATCCGGACCAGTGCGTCCCTGGCGTCGGCCACCTCCCCGGCCGGGACGTCCAGTTGGACCGGCACGGCCACGGTGACGGGCGGGACGGGACGGCCCGCCTCCTCGGCGTACCGTCGCAGTCTCCGTACACCGTCGGCGAGTTGCGCCGGTGAGATCACCGCCGGGAACCACCCCGCGCCGAACGCCACCGCCCGCCGCAGCACGGCCTCCTCCGGGCCGCCCGCGACGAACAGCGGCGGAGCGGACACCGCGGGCGCGAGCGTGATCTCGACCCCGTCCCCGACGCCGTCGGGGGTGATCCGGGTCGGCTCGCCCCCGACCAGCCGGGGCAGCAGCCGCAGCGCCTCCTCGGTACGCGCCTCGGCCGTCGTGCGCCGTACGCCCAGCGCGTCCCACACAGGAGCGTCACGCAGGCCCCCGTGCCAGCGTTCCCACGCGCCGCGCCCGTCCCCGACGCCCACCAGCAGCCGCCCCCGCGAGACGTACTGGAGCGACGCCAGCTCCTTCGCCAGCAGCGGGAGCGGGCGTACGGCGGCGAGCAGTACCCCGTAGCCGACGCGCACCCGCTCCGTGACGGCCGCCGCCGTCGCCAGCACCACCTCCGGGGCGAGCATCGCCGGGTACCGACCCGTGAAGTGGTCCCAGACCCAGACCGATTCGAAGCCCAGGCGCTCGGCGTCGCGCGCGCTCTCCGTGATCTCGTCGGTCCCGAGATAGATACCGATGTCGGTCATCCCTGTCGTCCCCTCCCGTGGCGGCCGTCGCTGTCCACCACGAGGCAACAACGTCAACCACGCTTGAGGTCAACATCCGCCGATCAGGACACGGCAGGGGCGTCCTCAGCGCGTGAGGGCGAGAACGGGCCGCAGGCCCGCCGGGCGTTCCTCCACCGGCAGATGCTCCACGAAGTGCACGGCGCAGCCCAGTTCGGCCGCCCCGCCGTCCGCCGCCCGGTCGTCCCCGACCATCAGCACGTCGCGCGGGTCCTGCCCGATGGCCTCGCAGGCCGCGCCGAAGAGTCGTACGTCCGGCTTCTGGATGCCGTGCTCGTAACTCAGCACGTACGCGTCCACATGGTCGTCCAGGCCGTGCGCGCGGAAGACCGGACGCAGGTCCCAGCCGATGTTGCTGATCACACCGACACCGATGCCCTCGCGCTTCAGAGTGCCCAGCACCTCGGCCGTGTCGGCGTACGGCCGCCAGGCGTCCGGCGTCCGATGGCGCTCGTAGAGCGCGTCGTAGAGCCGGGGGTCGGGGAGAGCGACCTGCCGGGCGAGGCCGGTGTACGCGGCCCGGTGCCGCTCGGCGCTCTCGTCGCGCGTGGCCCACAGCCCGGCCAGGTCCGGCGGCAGCTGCTGCGGCGTCGGACCGCCGGGCAGGGCGCCCGCGACGGCCAGTTGGACCGCGTACCGCCGGACCTCATCGGGCGGCACCGGCACACTCAACTCGTCGAGTACGGCCCGGAGCCAGGAGCCGGCCGATTCGATGCGGAACAGAGTCCCGGAGAAGTCGAAAAGCACACCCTTGATCTTCATGGTTCCGACCTTGCCGGGTCACCGCCACCGGGACAAGGCCCGTCCTTCGTACGTGGCGATCGACAGGGCCACAAGACACGTTCCGAACAGCCAGCCGCCGATGACGTCCGAACTCCAGTGCACCCCCAGCCAGACGCGGGTGAACCCGACGCCGATCACCGACACGATCCCCACCACCAGCAGCACGGTCCACAGCGGACCGGTGAGACCGTGCCGTCGCAGCAGCCACAGGAGCATGCCGACGGTGACGGCCGCGGTCATCGCGTGCCCCGAGGGGAACGCCGCGTAGTGCGCCGAGTCGACCGGGTCCGGCCAGGTGGGGCGCTCGCGCCCGACGGCGGACTTCACACCCTGCGAGATCAGGGCGCCCACCAGGCTCGTCAGCGCGACCCAGCAGGCCAGGAGGCGCGAGCCGCGGAACCAGAGGACGAAGAAGGCGACGGCTGTCAGCAGGCGCATCGTCCAGGGGTCCCACGCCCAGTCGGTGAGAATGCGGTTCGCGTGCGTGAGGCCCGGGTCGGCCACCGCCTGCCGGTGCAGGTCGACGGCGACGCTCCGGTCCCAGGAGAGCAGCGGACCCCACTCGGCGGCCACCAGGGCGACCAGCACCAGGGAGGCCAGGCCCAGCACGACACCCGCACGGGCCGGCGTCACGGCTCCCGGCGGCGTGGACGGGGACGGCGAGTCCGGTCGGGACGGCGGCGGGACCGCGGGGGATTGCATGGACTGATCCTTAACGACGAAGGGCCCGCAAAGCTATCCCAGGGCGCGCAGCGCCGGAACGAAAGCCACCACCAGCGGGACCGCGGGCACCAGTGCCGCCGCGGCCGTCAGCCGCAGCCTGCGGCCCGCCGTGAGCCGGGGGAGCGGGGTCAGCAGCCGGTCCACCCGGCGCGGCAGCTCGGCGTCGGGGGTCGGGCAGGGCCCGAACACCCCGCGGTCCTCGTTCAGTTCGACCAGCGCGAGCGCGATCGTCAGCCGGCCGAAACGGCGCGAGGCGACATCGTCGGCGGCCAGCTCGACCAGTCGGTGCATCTCGCCCTGGAACGCGGCGAAGACCGGCACCTGCGGGAAACCGTTGGCGAGCGCGGACGAGCAGTGCAGCAGCCAGTCGTGCCGAGCGCGGGCGTGGCCCTGCTCATGGGCCAGTACGGCGTCGAGCTGGCGGCCCTTGAGCCGCCGCAGGGCGGCCGTGGTGATGACGAGCTGCGGTGCGGCGCCCGGCAGCCACCAGGCGCCCGGACGCTCGCCCTCCAGGACGACCAGCGGGCCGCCGCCGGACTCCTCGCCGGGCAACAGCGGTGAGCGGACGAGCAGTTCGGTACGGCGCTGCTTGCGGCGCGTGTGCGCCCGGTGGATCTCGCGCGTGAGCATCGCGCCCGTCCACACCCCGCCGGCCGCGAGGATCACGGCCAGCACCGCCGACCACGGACGGTGCGCCCCGAGCGCGTACGCCTCGACGACGCCGCTGGGGGCCGGGGCGAAGACATGTCCCCGTACGGCCAGCCAGGCCGCCGCAGCGCTGAAGGTCATGGCGAGGGCGAAGCAGAGCAGCACGGCGGCCACCACGCACTGCCAGACCCAGAGAGCCACCACGGGCTCGCGCTCGGGCCATTCGGCGCGGGCCAGCAGCCGCGGGGCGACCACGGCGGCCAGCGCGGCGAGCGTCAGCAGCACGAGGGAGACCATCATGGTCACCAGCTTATGAGTGCGGTGCCGCTCAGAGGGTCGGCCGCGGGCGGCAAGTGACGCAGGACACGGTCGTCGTACGTGCGGTACGCGCCGTATCCGAGGTCCGTCCGCCCGCCGTGTCGGTACCTGTCCTCCGTACCCTCCGTGTCCTCCGCTCCGTACGTCAGAGCGTCAGCAGCATGGCGAGCATCGCGATGCCCATGGAGAGCCGGCAGGCCAGTGCCAGCTCGGGCCGGTCCGTCCGCACGCCGGTCTCGGTCCGCGTCACCACTTCCGTCACCACTCCCACTTCCGTCACCACTCCCGCCATCGGTCCGGCAGCAGGACCCGGAAGCCCCGAGCCGCCGCCCTCCGGCGCGGTGACGGTCTGCAACGGGAGCAGTCGCGCGCCCGTCCACAGCACGAAACCCGCGTAGTAGATCAGCAGCACGCCCGTGGCCAGCGGTGTGCCGCCCGCGCCGCCGTCGCCGTGAGCGCTGTGCGCGCCGCCCGGGAGCAGGGCCATCGCCACCGACATGTAGACCATGGCGAGCATGCCCACGAGATGGTGCAGATGGTGCGACGTCCTACGGGCCGGGCCCAGCGTGCGCAGCGCGGCGACCCCGAACACCGCCGCGTACGACAGCCAGACCCAGCGCGGCGGTGTGATCACCGCCGCGGGCACGGCCATCGCCGCCATCCCGAATCCCATCAGCGCCTCGCCGCCCGCCGTGCCGCGTCCCGCGCCAGGGGCGCCGCGCAGCCTCAGCAGACAGTAGGTCCCGGCCGCCACGCAGAGCGCCACGACCAGCCAGCCGGCAGTCGCGGGTCCGTGCACCGCGCACCTCCCCCTCGTCATGCTCCAACGATGTCCACACAAACGGTGTCAACGGAGAAATGCCCCTGTCGTTCGAGGCGCATGCGAGCGCAGAGAGACACGGGGGGAGCGCACCGGGGGGACACGGCCCGCGATCAAGAGGCGTGGAAACCGTGTGCTTTTCGCATTCCATTCGCATTCCACTGGAAACGGAAAGCGTAAAGAAAATAGGCTGACACTTCCTCTGGATTGGTCTGGACAAAGGCCCTGCGCGGGCCTTGTGGTGGCCATCTCGAAACGGTTACTTTGCGATGGTGCGCCACGGAGGCGGGCGGGCTGCCGCCGCCTGTAATTCCCCCCACCCCCGTGGATCCGCGTATTTCAGGCAGATTTCTAGTGGGAGGAAATACTCCGTGAGTATTTCAAGACGCGCCGTGCTCGCATCGGCGCTGGCCGGTACAGCAGCGGCCGGTGGTGTTCTCGGCAGCCAGCAGGCGGGCGCCGCCCCCGCCCCGCGAGGCAGGGCGCAAGCGGCACCCGCCGCGAGTCCCCCCGGCGATGTGGTCGGCAAGATCAGCGTCGGGTATCAGGGCTGGTTCGCCGCCAAGGGCGACGGCTCGCCGATCGACATGTGGTGGCACTGGAGCCAGAACGCCGGCCAGCCGCCGTCCCTCAGCAATAACACCATCAAGTCGTGGCCGGATATGCGGGAGTACACCCGGTCATTCCCCACGGCGTACCCGAATCTGAACAACGGCCAGCCGGCCACGCTCTTCTCCTCGCACGATCAGCAGACCGTCGACACCCACTTCCGGTGGATGCGCGAGAACAACTGCGACACCGCGGCACTCCAGCGGTTCAACCCCGTGGGCGGCGAGGGCCCGATGCGGGACGCGATGGCGCGCAAGGTGCGTCAGTCGGCCGAGGCCAACGGCCGGAAGTTCTACATCATGTACGACGTCACCGACTGGCGGGCCATGCAGTCGGAGATCAAGCAGGACTGGACGAACAAGATGAAGGCGTACACGTCTTCGAGCATGTACGCCAAGCAGAACGGCAAGCCGGTCGTCTGCATCTGGGGCTTCGGCTTCGCCGACGACAAGCGCCCGTTCGCCCCCCCGGAGTGCCTGGACGTCATCAACTGGTTCAAGGGGCAGGGCTGTTACGTCATCGGAGGCGTGCCGACGCACTGGCGCAACGGCAACAGCGACTCCAGGCCCGGCTTCTCCGGCGTCTACCACGCGTTCAACATGATCTCGCCGTGGATGGTCGGGCGGATGGGCACCGTCGCCCAGGCCGACCAGTTCTACCGGGACGTCAACACCCCCGACCAGGCCGACTGCAACGCCAGCGGGATCGACTACCAGCCCTGTGTGATGCCGGGAGACCTCCAGTCCCGGCATCGCGCGCACGGCGACTTCATGTGGCGGCAGTTCTACAACATGTGCCGGCTCAACGTCGCGGGGATCTACATCTCCATGTTCGACGAGTACAACGAGGGCAACCAGATCGCCAAGACCGCGGAGAACGGCTCGCAGGTTCCGGCCGGTTCCGGTATCTGGGCCCTCGACGAGGACGGCACGTCCTGCTCGTCGGACTACTACCTCCGGCTCACCGGTGACGGCGGCCGGATGCTCAAGAAGCAGATCGGGCTGACCGCGACCCGGCCGACACCGCCGAGGTAACTCCCACGCCGACAGCCGACGTGCGGGCCACCGGCTCCTCCCGGTGGCCCGCACGGTCGTGTCGTGTCGTGCGCGGGTCAGCCGACGGGCAGATGCCGCGCCCGCGTCTCCCGCCCCCGCAGCCTCGGCGTGAACGTCGCGTGGAAGATCGTGGACGCCGCCCCGACGGCGGCCGCCCCCGCACTCAGCACGGAGGGCTCCACCTCGACCCGGCGCAGCCGCCGCGCGGTCGGGAACTCGTTGACCGTACGGGCGATCTCGGACAGGTAGAAGTCGGCGACGTCGTCCGTGAAGAACGGCCCGCCGAGCACGATCAGATCGATGTCCAGCAGGTCGATCAGCCCCAGCGCGCCCCGCCCGACCGCCTGGGCCACCTCGCGTACGGCCGCCGCCGCCGCCCGGTCGCCCGCCGCCGCCGCGCGGCCCACCGCCAGATACGCGGCGGTACTCCCGTTCGTCGTGGCCACCGGGCGCATACCGCCGCGCGCCGCCAGGTCGGGCACGGACACCGGCGGATTGCACTCGGGCAGGATCTCGGGACGGCCGTCCTTGTCCACCCGTCCCAGCGCGATGGCGCAGAGCTGGCCGAACTCGCCCGCGTTCGAGCTGACGCCCCGGTAGATGTCGCCGTTCAGATAGAGGCCGGTGCCCACGCCCGTACCGAGGTAGAGATACGCGAAGTCCCTGGCCCGCCGGTCACGGCCGATCCAGCGCTCGCCAGCGGCCGCGGCCGTCGAGTCCTTCTCCATGATGACCGGGCACGGGAAGTGGTCCTTGAGGAGATACAGCAGCGGAAGATCACCCCAGGCCGACATCAGCGGCGGCCCCAGGACGGTCCCGGACGCGATGTCCACCGGCCCCGGCACCGCGACCCCGATACCGAGGAACCCCTCGGGCCGTACCGCCCCGCCCGCCTCGGCCAGCGTCTCGCGGCCCAGCGCCGCCACCCGCTCCACGAACTCCGCCGGGTCGGTGTCCGCGCTGACGGACCGGGTGCGGGTGCACACGATCGCCCCGTCGAGGTCGATCACGACCGCCGTCAGCAGCTCGGGATCGATATGGATACCGAGCGCGTGCGCGGCGGCCCCGCGCAGCCGTACCGGCGTACGCGGCTTGCCCGACGTGGCACGCAACTGCGCGTCCTCGATCAGGATGCCCCGGTCGAGCAGGGAGCGGGCGATGCGGGACACCGACTGCTGGGTGAGGCCGGTGCGGTGGGCGATCTCGCCGCGCGTGATGGTGCCGGACAGCCGGACGGTCTCGATGACCACGCACTCGTTGAACGACCCCAGGTCGATCTGGTTGACGCCGCTCCAGGTGTGGGCGCGCGCCGAGGTGTCCGCCGGGTGCTCGGCCCGCAGATGGCCCGCGACGTTCTCGCGCAGCCAGCGCACACCGCGGTACGGGTCGTCGGCGCGGCCCGCCGCGTACCGCTCCAGTTCGGCGGCCAGATCGAGATAGACACGGCGCGAGGACTCCGGATGGCTGGTGCTGTCGAGGGCGATCATGGCCCGGAGGAACGTGCGCCAAGTGGCGCGCGCGGGAATGTGATGGCGCGTCATTCTGCTTGCGGCGCCGGGTGGTTGGAAGACCTCGGTGGCCGGGGCGGGGTCGCTCCCGGGTGCGTCGTCCCACAGGGTGATCGCGTGCAGGGCGAGCTCGGGGTGCCGTCGGCCCGCCTGTGCGAGATAGCCGGCGAGCGCCCGGTCGGAGGCGATGACGTCCGGGCGGTTCGGGGAGTCCGGGCCGGGTGGCGAGTTCCCTGTGCCCGCGCCGGGCCGGGCGGTGGAGCCGGAGCCCGAGCCGTCCGCCGGACCGGTGATCGAGTCCCCGACGGTGCTGTTCGCCGTGTCGCGCCCGGCGTCCGCGCCGGGCCGACCGGCTCCGGTGCCGGTGCGGACGCCGGGCCGGGTGGTGGAGTCGGGGACGACGGCCGCCGGGCGGGCGTGCCGCCCGGTGCTTCCGTCAGGGGTGGGGGGCGCCGCCTGCTCCGGCTCCGCGCCCGCACCGGACCCCGGCCGATTAACCCGTCCCGCGCCGGGACCGGGCCCGGTGGGAGGCCCTGGATCCCGGTCGTCGGCCGGCCCGGGGCCCCGGCGCCGCGTCGACGCCAGCGCCGCGTCCAGTGAGCTGTCGAGGCCCGCCAGGACGTCCGCCCCTATCACCGTGCCCGCCCTGGCCGGAGTGCTCGGGATCAGGCGGGTGCCCGCCAGGAGGACCCCGCGCAGCGCGTCCACGTAGAGGCCCATCACCCATACGTCGGCCCCCGGCAGAGGTGGGCGGGTCGGGACGGACGGGGACACCGGCTCGTCGGGGACCAGACGCCAGCGGCGGCGGATGCCGGCGACCGTGGCGTGCGAGAGGCCCAACTCCCGTGCCACCGCCCGCGACGCGCCGCTGCCGCCGGGGGCGAGCAGCGTACGCGTCACGACCTCGGCCTCGTCGACCGTCGCCGGTCGGCCGGTCCGCGGCCGGTGTTCGAGACCGTCGATACCCGCGCTCGTCCAGCGCTGGCGCCAACTGCCGACGGTCTGCCGCGACACCCCGAGCCGGCGCGAGATCTCCGCGTCACGCAGCCCGTCGGCCGCCAGCAGTACGACACCGGCCCGGGTGGCGAGCGGGCCGCCTTCGTCGGCCCAACGGCGCAGCACGGCGCGGAGTTCGGGGGAGAGCGCCCCGTCGCCCGGCCGGGTGTCGCCCGGCCGGGTGTCGGACGGTCGGGTGTCGGGCGGTCGCGTGTCGGAGGGGCGGATGTCGGACGGTCGGGTGTCAGACACCGGGGACGCCCTTCGGGCCCGTCCCGCGGACCAGCCGCAGGGTCAGGATCTGGAAGGGCCGCAGCGTCAGCGCCACCGACCGGCCGTTGTGCGCGCGCACGGCGAGCGTGTCCTCCAGGAGGTCCGTCTCGCGCACGGCGGTGAACGGGAAGCCGGCGGTCAATGTCGTACGGGCCCGGCCGCCGCGCGACTCGTACAGCCGGACCACGACATCGCCCGACCGGTCGTCGGCGAGCTTCACCGCCTCGACCACGACGTCCGGACCGGCCACGGTCACCAGCGGTTCCACCGGCGCTGCCGCCGGGCCCGGCCGCAGCGGGAGGTTGAGGGCGTAGCCCTCCGAGATCGCGTCACCGACATCGGCGCCGGGCCGCAGCGTGTGCCGGAAGTGCTGCGGCCCGCGGTCCGCGTGCGGGTCGGGGCTGTGCGCGGCACGCAGCAGCGAGAGCCGTACGAGCGTGGTGGTCCCGGCGTCCGCGCGGGTCAGGCGCGACACGTCGTAGCCGTAGGTGGCGTCGGAGGCGAGCGCCACGCCCCAGCCGTGCTCGCCGACATGGATCCAGCGGTGCGCCCACTGCTCGTAACGGGCCGCGTCCCAGCTGGTGTTCTCGTGCGTGGGGCGCTCGACATGGCCGTACTGGATCTCGCCGCGACTGTTCTCGGCGTGCACGTCCAGCGGCCAGACGGCCTTGAGGAGCGTGTCCTGTTCCCGCCAGTCGACGTCGGTGTCGATGCTCAGCGCGCGACTGCCGGCCGTCAGGGTCAGCCGCTGGGTGACGGTGGACCTGCCGGTGCCGCGTTCCACCCGTACCCGCGCCAACAGCGGTCCCTCGTCGGTCACTTCGACAGACGACGCGACATCGAGATCGCGGTGCGTGTCGTGTCGTGGTGCGTCGAGCCCGGTCGCGCTCCACAACGCCGGGTCGTCCCGGTGCAGTTGAAGCAGATTGCCCGCGCCACCGGGCGCGATGGCCTCGCGGTCCGCCGTCAGGTCGAGCGCGGAGCGTACGAGCCCCGCCGAGTCGACGTGGATCCGCAGCAGCCCGTTGTCCAGCAGATGCCCGCCGCCGCGTTCGGGGCCGGCGGGGGTGACGGTCACCGGGGCCGTGCCGTCGAGCGGCAGTCCCGCCGTGCCCCGGCCGAGCGCGGGAGCCTCGGCCAGCACGGCGAGCCGCCCGCCGGACAGCGGCTGACCCGCGCCCGGCTCCGTCAGCCGGTCCTGGTCGAGCACGACCACCTCGCGGCGGGCGCGCGGCCCGGCGTTGAGGACCGTGGCCCCGTCCGGCCCGCCCGCCGACCGCCGGATCAGGCTCTCCAGCCTGCGGTGGATCGCGCGGTACGTCTGCTCGGCCTCCTCGTGCACCCAGGCGATGGCGCCGCCCGGCAGGATGTCCCGGCTCTGGTGCAGCAGGACCCGCTTCCACAGGGCGTCCAGTTCCTCGTACGGGTAGGGCACCCCGTCCCGTACGGCCGCCGTCGCCGACCACAACTCGGCCTCCCTCAGCAGGGATTCACTCCGGCGGTTGCCGCGCTTGGTGCGGGCCTGGCTGGTGTACGAGCCGTGGTGCGTCTGCGCGTACAGCTCGCCCCGCCACACCGGGGCGTGCGGGTACTCGTCGAGCGCGTCCCGGAAGAAGTGCGCGGGGTGCTGGATCTCGACGCGGGGCGAGCCCTCCAGATCGGCCAGCCTGCGGGCGCGTTCCAGCGTCTCGCGGGTGGGGCCCGCGACCTCGTGGTCCGCGTCGTCGTCGGACCCGTTGGAGGTGTCGGAGGTATCGGAGTCGTCGGGGCTGTGGGAGCCGACGGGGCCCTGGCCGAACGGCATCAGTGAGCGGCTGCCGCCGCCCTTGTCCGCGTACGCCGCGACCGCGTCGGCCAACTCGGGCCCCGTGAGCGCCGCGTGGCGCGGACCGGCGGGCGGGCAGTGGGTGAAGATCCGGCTCCCGTCGGCGCCCTCCCACCAGAACGTGTGGTGCGGAAGGGAGTTGGCGTCGCGCTCGGCGAGCGTGTGACCGAGCAGCCAGCGCGCCCCCGCCAGCACGGCGAGTTGAGGGAGCGCGGCACTCATGCCGCCGGGGCCGGGCAGCCACACACCGTCGGGGTCCAGGCCCAGCTCGTCCCGGTAGAAGCGCCTGCCGAACGTGAACTGCCGTGCCAGCGACTCCCCGCCGGGGAGAGTGAGGTCCGGCTCCACCCACATGCCGCCCACGGGGACCCAGTTGCCCCGCGCGACGGCCTTGCGTATCCGCTCGAAGACATGCGGGTGCTGGTCCTTCATCCAGGCGTGCTGTTGCGCTCCCGGCGCGGCGAACACCAGCTCCGGGTACTCGTCGGCGAGCGCGGCCACGCTGCTGAAGGCGCGGGCACTCGCGCGCACGCTCTCGCGCATCGGCCGCAGCCGGGCGGATCCGGAGCGCGTGTGCCCGACGGCGGCGACGGTGTGCGCGGACTCGTGCGCCCGGCGGGCCAGCACCGGCGCGAGAACGTCCCGCGCGTCGGCGGCCGTCCCCGGGATGTCGCGGGGGTCGACGGCGTCCACGGCCCGGTCCAGCGCCCGCAGAATCTCGTGGCGGCGCGGCAGTTCGGCGGGAAGCGCGCGCATCAGACCGTTCAGGACATCGATGTCATGGATGAGCTGCCAGATGTTCTCGTCGCGTACGGCGAGATCCGCGCGGAGCAGCCGGTGAAGGGGTTCGTCGCCGGCGGTGACCGGGTCGCCGAAGTGGGCCCCGGCGCCCGTGGCCGGATCGATCGCCGGATTGGCCGCGGCCTCGACGAGCAGCCGTACGGGCTCGCCGCCGCGCGCCTGCGTCGCGACGGTCACGGTCCTGTTGTGCGGGTGCAGGCCCTGGAGCGGTGTGCCGTGCTCGTCGTGGACCAGCCCCTCGGCCCGGTCGCCCCCGAGGTCGATGACCGCCTCCACCCGGCGGCCGGCCCAGCGCTCGGGCACCTCGGCGCCGAAGCGGAACCAGCTGGTGGACCAGGGGCCGCCGCCCCAGTTCTCGCCCACGACGAACGGCGTGTACCCGGCGCGGAGCGCCACGTCGACGGGCACCGGCTCGCCCGGGATGTGCCAGGCCCCGACCTCCATGGGAAGCCGCCCGGTGTACAGCGCGGGGCGCAGCCGACGGTCGAGGAAATGCGCTGTTCGCGCCTCTCCGGACTTCCTTCGGTCATGCATGGGCGGCCCTTCCTGTCCAGCCAGTAACCGCCATGTAAAACCAAGAGTGTTATCAAGTCAACGCCTGTCCCGATTACTTCTGAGTTCCTGGTGGTGGGGGCTCTGCGATTGATTTGTCAGTCGAATTCCCGCCCGTAAAGTTCCCCTACTGGACATTAATTCCCCTGACGAATCGGAGAGCGGAAAGCCGTGGGAAACCGCAGGAGAAGCACAAGGGAGGCGCGGAGGGACGCGTAGGAGAGGCGCCGGGGATGCGCAGGAGAAACACGCGGAAGAACGGCAGGAAGGCCGCCGCCTTCCTGCCGTTCGTGTGGGGGGTGGGGGCGGTCGGGCCCCGCGCCGGGAGACTACGGCCGCACGGCCTCCGGCCTCACCCGATCGCCGATCGCCGCGCACTGGCGGCGGGGGCCGGGAGGCGCGGTGGCTGTCACGGTCGTTGCACGCTCCCGTCGGTGTTGCGCAGCAGGGCCCAGCGGTCGTGTTCCAGCGGCTCGGGCACCGGATGTCTGCGTGCCGCCGCCTCGTCGAAGTCGACGCCGTGGCCGGGCCTCTCGTGCGGGGACAGCGCGCCGTCGTTCGCCACGACCGTACCGGGGAAGACGTCGAGCACGGCGGGCTTGAAGACCGCGGCCTCCTGTACGCCGAAGGCGTGGCTGCTGATGTTCATGGCGAGCGTGGCGGCCTGGGCGACGGGGCTGACGTCGGCGGGACCGTGCGGCGCGAGCCGTACGCCGCGCAGTTCGCAGTACGCGGCGAGCTTGCGGGCCGGGGTCAGACCGCCGAGCGTGGGGACCCGGATCCGGGCGAAGTCGATGGCGGGGCCGTCGAGCAGCGGCAGGAACTGGCCGACGTCGTGGAAGAGTTCACCCACGGCGAGCGGTACGGGGGAGCCGGCGCGCAGCGCGGCGAAGTGGCGCGCGTCCTCCGGGGCCAGCACGTCCTCCACGAAGTACAACCCGGCGTCCTCGACCCGGCGCAGGAAGTCCCGGGCCTGCCGCGGGTCGAGGCGTTCATGCACGTCGTGCAGCAACTCGACCTCGTCGCCGACCTGTTCGCGTACGGCTGTCAGGACGCGCGGCACGGTCCGTACGTACGCGGCGGAGTCCCACGGCACCGAGCGGGTGCGCAGCGCGTGGGCGTCGGCGGTGCCCGTGGCGCCGGTGCCGTAGGTGTCGGAGCCGGGCACGGACGCCTGGACGCGGACATGGCGGTAGCCGCGCTCGCGCGCCGCCACGACCTTGTCGGCGATCTCGTCGGCGCTGTCGCCGCTGACATGGGTGTACGCCTCGGCGTGGGTACGGACTCGGCCGCCGAACAGCGAGTACAGGGGTGCGCCGAGGCGCTTGGCCTTGAGGTCCCACAGGGCGACGTCGATCCCGCCCAGCGCGTTCCCGGTGACCGAACCGCCGCGCCAGTAGGCGCTGTTGAGCAGCAGCCGGTGGATGTCGTCGATGTCGTCGGGATCGCGTCCGACGAGCATGGGGGCCAGATAGTCGTCGAGCACGGACCGTACGGCGAGGGTGCGTTGCGGGTCGCTCGCGCAGCCGAGGCCGTACAGCCCCGGTTCGTTGGTCTCGACGCGGACGACGAGATGGGGGCAGCCGTGCGGTGCGGTGAGGAAGGTGGAGACGGCCGTGATGCGGATCTTCGCACCGCGTTCCTCGACCCAGGGAGCGGGGGCGAGGATGTCGGAGCGGGCACCAGGCTGAGCCATTCGAACTCCCACGTACAGATAGCAGGATGATGTACTGCTATCCGAACGTAGAGAGAGCATCTTTAATTTGTCAATGACTCTACCAAATATGGGTCGAACAGTCTTCAGTGCTGTCCGAGCCGTTTGAGGAGGGTCCGCAGCGAATGTGCGGCCTCCGTGACGGCCCCGGCGATCTCCTGTGCGCGGGCGTCGTCCATCCGGCTCTTGGGGGCCGAACAGCTGATCGCGTCGCCGCCGCCGCCGTGCCCCGTGCCGAGCGCCACGGCCACGCACCGGATGTCCACGGAGTTCTCGCCGTCGTCCATCGCCCAGCCCTGCAGCCGCGCCTCGGCGAGCTGGCGGATCAGCTCGTCGGGATCGGTCACGGTGTCGGGCGTGAGCCGAGCCAGCGGCCAGTCCAGCCGGCGCTGCACCTCGGCCGCGTCGTACTGCGACAGCATCGCCTTGCCGAGGGCCGTGGCGTGCGCCGGCAGCCGGCGGCCCACCGCCGAGTACATCCGCAGGGCATGCCGTGACTCGCGTTTGGCCAGGTAGACGACGTCCGTCCCGTCCAGCCTGCCCAGATGCACCGACTCACCGGTCTCCTCGGCGAGGGCGTCGAGCACCGGTCCGGCCAGGCTCGCGACGTCGTCGCCCTCCAGATAGGCCGTGCCCGTCAGCAGGGCCTTGAGGCCGAGGCTGTAGCGGGTGCCCGAGGCGTCCAGGTCCACCCAGCGCCGCGCCTCCATCGTCCGCAGGATCGCGTGCAGGCTGCTTTTCGGCACGGCCATCGCGCTCGCCATCTCGGCGAGCGAGAGCCGGGCGCCCTCGGTGCCGAGCAGTTCGAGCACTTCGAGCACCCGAGCCGCGGACTTGACCTCCTCGGGCTTACGCCCTCGCGCTGCTGCTGCCACCGATTCCACGGAACCTCCGCTCCCCGCACCGGCGCCCCTCGGCGATCCGGTCAGCACGATTCTCGACGTGCGTCTTGACGCTATATCACCGCAACCATAAGTTCAGTCACTCCAACGTCATTCGGCCTTCTGAACGGGTTGATTCTTAGGTAGGGGCCATGCGCATACCTTTCGCACGGAATGTCCGGCTCGTGGCTCTGGCCGCGACCACCGCGCTCACACTCACCACCCTCTCCGCCTGCGGCGGCTCCGACTCCGGCTCGGACTCCAAGTCGCTGGAGATGTGGACGTTCAAGCAGTCCCATGTCGGTGCCCTGCGCGCGGCGGCCACCGAGTTCAAGAAGGAGACCGGCATCTCGGTCAAGGTCGAGGTGTACACACCCGACGACGCCTACACCACCAAGGTGCAGAGCGCGGCCAAGACCGGCGGCCTCCCCGATGTCCTCGAAGTGCACTCCGACGGTGAGGACTTCGTCCTCGGCGCGGCCGGCGTCACCGCCGACCTCAAGGACCAGATCCCGGACGACTGGAGCGGCCGCTTCCAGGAGGCGATCAAGGGCTCCGGCACCGTCACCCCGCAGAAGTTCAAGGAGTCGCAGGCCAAGGACTCCACGTTCAAGGGCGTCGAGGAGGGCCAGCGCTTCAGCGTGCCCCTGACCGCCGGCACGTTCGGCATCGTCTACGCCAACAAGCAGAAGCTGGCCGACGCCGGCATCACCAAGGCCCCCGCCACCTGGGAGGAGTTCCTGGCGGCGGTGAAGGCGACCCACCACAAGGACCCCAAGACGGGCGGGATCAGCCTCGGCCTGAAGGTCAAGTCGACCGGACTGACCTGGGTGCTCCAGCCGCTGGCGTTCGCCCAGCTCGGCAAGCAGCCGTACTGGGACCTCTTCGGCAAGGACAAGGCCACCGACTTCGGCTCGGCCAACGGCACCAAGGTCCTGGGCATGTACGACCAGCTCACCCCGTACTGGATGCCGGGCTCCCAGACACTCAGCATCGACGAGGCCGACCAGGCGTTCGCCCAGGGCAAGTCGGCCTTCGCCGTCGGCGGCACCTTCACCCTCGCCTTCCTCCAGCAGAACGACATGAAGGCCGACGACGTACTCGCCTTCGGACTGCCCGCGCCGAAGGACGGCGCCGTGCCCGACCGGGCGCTCGGCCCGCTCGCGCTGACCGGACTGAGCCTCACCGCCACCAGTGAGCAGCCCGAGAACGCCAAGAAGTGGATGGAGTTCCTCTCCGGCAGCGACGTCGCAGCCCGGTTCGCCAAGGACTCGGCCGACCTGCCCGCCACCGAACTGGGCGCCGACTCGGCGAAGGTCCTCGGCCCCGCGCTGACCTCCATGATGGAGAGCTTCGACGGCACCGGGGAGACCACCTACGACCCGAGCGACAACTCCTTCCGCCCGCCGGGTTACGACCAGGACGTGGCCGGTGAGATCGTCACCGATCTGAGCCCGCTCGGCCGGGACACACCCGCTCAGACGGGAGCCAAGCTCCGCGGACTCAACAGCGACTACTGGGCGACCCAGTGACCACAGCACCTCGGCCCACCACGGTGGGGGAGGCCGGGAGCGTCGGCAAGAGCCGTACGCTCCCGGCCGGGGCGGCGGACACCGCCCCCGGCCCCGGCAAGCGGCCCCGGCGCCGTAAGTTCGGCGGCGAGGCCCTCTCCGGATATCTGTTCGTCGCCCCCGCGGTGGTCCTCTTCGCCGTCATGGGCCTGTACACCGTCGGTTACGGCTTCCTGCTGAGCTTCGCGTCCTGGAACGGCTTCATGCCGCACTGGACCTGGGTCGGCCTGGACAACTACGCCGACCTGCTCTGGCGCAGCCCCGTCTACGCGCCACGCGTGCGCAGCGCGGGACTCAACACCCTCTGGGTGATGATCGCCGTACCGGCGCTGACGGTCATGGTGTCGTTTCCGCTGGCCGTCCTGCTCAACCGGGCCCGCAGGATGCAGGGCGTCCTGCGCTCGGTCTTCTTCCTGCCGTACGTCACCAGCGGTATCGCCGTCTTCTTCGCCTGGCAGTACATCCTCCAGCCCGACGGCGCCGTCAACCTGCTGCTCGGCCAGCTCGGCCTCGGCTCGCTCCAGCAGCCCCAGGGCTGGCTGGGCAACCCCGACACCGCGCTGCCCACACTCATCGTGGTGACCGTCTGGGGCGCCGTGCCCGTCTCCATGCTGCTGTATCTGACCGGGCTCCAGTCCATCGACCGCAGCCTGCTGGAAGCGGCGCAGCTCGACGGCGCCGGCTGGTGGCGGACGAACACGTCGGTCGTCTGGCCGCTGCTGCGCCCCATCACGGCCATCGTCGTCCTGCTCAATCTGCGCGACTCGCTCCAGGGCTTCCAGACCTTCCTGGTGATGACCAACGGCGGACCGGGCGACCACACCAATGTGCTGGGCCTGGAGGCGTACAGCCTGGCCTTCCTGAAACAGCTCCGTCCCACCCTCGGGCTCGCCAGCGCACTCGGCTGGCTGCTGTTCGCCGCCGCCCTGGTACTGGCCCTGATCAATCTGCGAGCGCTGCGGAGCAAGACATGACCTCGATCCCCGTGGCGGACAAGCGCGCCCACGCGACCGCACACCCCGACAAGGGCGACAGGCCGGCCAAACGGCCGGGCGGGACCAGGGCCCGCGGGCGCCGCACCCTGGCGCGCGTCGTCGTCGGTCTGCTGCTCGCCGGATACGGACTGGTCAGCGTCTATCCGTTCCTCTGGATGGTGTCGGCCGCCTTCAAGGACCAGCTGGAGGTGGTCAGCGGCGGTCATCTGATCCCGAAGAACCCCACCTTCGACACCCTGATCGACACCTGGAACAACCTCCACTTCTTCGACTTCTTCCTCAACAGCCTGCTGGTCACCCTCTACACGGTGGTCCTCACGCTGGTGATCTACGCGGCGGCAGGCTACGCCTTCGCCGTGCTGCGCTTCCCCGGCCGCACCTTCCTGCAGCGGCTGTTCATCTCCCTGCTCTTCGTGCCCGGCGTGACGGTGATGCTGCCGATCGTGCTGCTGGAGAACGAGATGGGCATCCTCGGCACCCACTGGGGACTGGTGCTGCCCTTCGTCAACGGCGGTGCCCCGCTGTCGATCCTGCTGATGACCGGGGCGTTCAGCACCATCCCGGCCGAACTGCGCGACTCCGCGCGGGTCGACGGCGCGAGTGAGTTCCGAATCTTCCTGAACATCTATCTGCCACTGGCCCAACCCGCCCTGATCACCGTCGCGTTGCTCACCGCGATCCCGACCTGGAACGAGTACCTGCTCACCCGGGTCTCGCTCACCGACCGGTCGACCTTCACCCTCCCGCTCGGCCTCCAGACCCTCGCGGCCGAGAACGTGCCCCACTACAACAACCTGATGGCCGGAGCCCTCATCGTGGTCATCCCCGTCGTGCTGCTCTTTCTCTGTCTCCAGCGCTACTTCGTCAACGGCCTCGTCGGGGCGGTGAAGGGCTGATGCGCGTCCTGGTCACCGGAGCCGCCGGACACATCGGCGGCCATGTCATCGACGACCTGCTGGCCCACGGCCACCGGATCGTCGCCACCGACCTCGTCCCCGTCGACGACCCACGGCTGGACCGTGTCCACACCGGCGATCTGCGCGATCCCGAACTGGTACGCGACGCCATGGCCGGCGCCGAGGCCGTCGTCCATCTCGGCGCCATCCCGCACCCCAACTCCGACGACGACAGCGCCCTGTTCGCCACCAACTGCCTCACCGCGCACCGGGTCCTGGACGAGGCGGGCCGCACCGGCGTACGCCGCGTCGTCGCCGCCTCCAGCCTGGCGGCGGTGGGACTCGCCTGGTCGCCGAAGCCGCAGTCCCCGCGCTACGTACCGCTGGACGAGGAACATCCCACGCTCGTCCAGGACCCGTACGGCCTCTCCAAGGTGGTCCTGGAGGAGACGGCCCGCGCCACGCACCGGCGCCACGGCACCGACATCGTCTGTATGCGGTTCCCGTTCACCGGCACCGGCGAGCGGCTGGCGGCACAACTCGCCGCCGTACGCGACGATCCGGCCGCCCACCGGATGGACCTCTGGGGATGGCTCGACACCAGGGACGCGGCCAGGGCCGTCCGGTACGCGCTCCGCGCCGAACTGACGGGCTGTCATATTCTCAATGTCGCGGCGGACGACACGTCGTCGCCCGTGCCGACGGCCCAACTGCTCGAAGAACACCACCCGGGCGTGCCGTACTTCGCCGAACTGACCGGCCACGCCTCGCTGTTCGACACCTCGGCCTGCGCGCGGCTGCTGGGCTTCGCCCCGGAACACCGCAGGAGCCCCCTCGCCGCGGAGGCCGACACGGACGCGAAGGGGTGAGGAGAGGTGAGGAGGGAGCGGCGTGACGAGGGGCGGCACGGCCCGGGCACGGAGTACGGCTCCGCGCACCCCGCCGATCCGTGCCCCCGGGAAATGGGGTTAGGCTCGGGCGCGCCGCCGGCCCGCGGCGGAGAAGACGGAGAACGCGCACCATGGACACCACCCCGCGCCCCGCTCCCGGTCAGCTCATCTACCGGGACGCCACCGCAGACGACGTCAAGCCGCTCGTCGCGCTCATAGAGTCCGCCTACCGGGGCGAGAGCGCCCGCGCGTCGTGGACCTCCGAGGCCGACCTGCTGGAGGGCCAGCGCACCGACGAGCGGGGCGTCCTCGACGTGATCGAGGCCGACGGCAGCCGGCTCCTGATGGTCGAGTCGGACGGCGCGCTGGTCGCCTGCTGCCAGCTGGAACACCGCGGCCCCGCCGCGTACTTCGGCATGTTCGCCGTCGACCCCGAGGCGCAGGGCGGCGGCCTCGGCAAGCGCATCATCGCCGAGGCGGAGCGCCGCGCCCGCGCGGACTGGGGCGTCGGCGAGATGCACATGACCGTGATCGTCCAGCGCGAGGACCTGATCGCCTGGTACGAGCGCCGCGGCTACCGCCGTACGGGACAGCTGACCCCGTTCCCGTACGGCGACGAGCGCTTCGGCATCCCGCAGCGCGACGACCTGGCGTTCGAGCTGCTGGTCAAGCCGCTCGGCTGAGCCAGGGCTCAGGCCGTGAAGCGGCCGGTGCGGCGGATCTCCGGGAAGTCGGTGGTCGCGCCGTCCAGGCCGAACGCGCGGACCAGCCGCAATTGGTCGGGGGTGTTCACCACCCACCCGATGATCCCGAGCCCCGCCGCGTGCGCGCGCTCGACGACCTCCAGCGTCAGCCGCCGGATGTTCAGCGCCAGCGAGTCCGCGCCGACCGCGACCGCCCGGTCCACGATGTCGCCGCCCCAGCGGCTGGCGATCAGCACCGTCCGTACGCCGGGCACCAGCGCGGAGATCTCGGCGACCGCCTCGTCGTGGAACGAGGACACCTCCACCCGCCCGACCAGCTTCCGCCGGTGCATGACCTCGGCCAGCGCGCGCGCCGCCGCCACGTCCTTGATCTCCGCCTGGAGCGGTGCGCCCACCGCGTCCAGGACCTCCTCGAAGACCGGCACCCGCTCACCCTGCCCCGCGTCGAGCTCCCGCAGCTCGGCGAGGGTCCGGTCGGCGATCGGGCCCGTTCCGTCCGTCGTGCGGTCCAGCTCGGCGTCGTGCATGACGACGAGCGCGCCGTCCTTGCTCAGATGAAGGTCGAGTTCGATGGCGTCCATACCGGCCCGCTCGGCGTGCAGGAAGGAGCGCAGGGTGTTCTCGGGTTCGACACCCATCACTCCACGATGACCGATGGTGAGGAAAGTCAAGGCTGACTCGCTTCCGTCGTCGGCGGCTCCCGCGCGGCGCTGGTGCCCCACGCGGCACGGCGGCAGCCTAACGGCCACCGTGCCGGTCTGGACCCGTGTCGTACCCGTACAGGCAGGGACCTACCGTCAACGGTATCCATGGCAGGAAAAACGCCCGCAAACATAAAGCGCGGCAGGATAATTTGTCTCGTCCGCCCTTGTACGGGAGAATCGAAGACCGATACGGTGCTTTGACGCCAGCTTCTCCCGTGGAGGACATGACATGACGGAAATTCTTGTGCAGGACCGACCCGGAGGGCACGCGACCGACGACCAGCGGGTGGTCGAGCACCCCGCCTGGACCGAGCTCAAGAACGCCGTCGAGGAGATCCGTCCCTGGCAGTCCAAGGACGGCTCCATAGATTTCGACGCCGACGACGCGCCCCCGCGCGCCCTCGCCGAGGTCACGCTCGACCGCGTGACCGCCGCCGTCGAGCAGCTGACGCCCCTGCTGCCGCACGACGCCGCCTACCACGCCGCGCTCGTCTCGGACCTCCGTAAGTGGGCCGACAGCGCCTTCGACGTACCCGACTTCCTGGACTCGCTGCTGGCCTTCCAGCCCGCGGCCGACCGGGTGGACCGGCTCCAGCACCTGGTTGTCTTCCCCATGTACACGCAGAACGGCAACCCGGACCGCAACCTCGAAGCGGTCGTCCTGCGCATGGTCTGGCCCGAGTGGCTCGCCGAGCTGGAGCGCACCCGCTACGACAACCCCCTCTTCTGCGGCATCACCTTCGAGGACTTCACCGCCGGCTACGACACCAACTCCGCGGTCCTCTTCCCCGAGACGATCGCCGTCCGGCAGGCCCCCGAGCGCTTCAGCTGGGGCGGCATCTTCTGCGACCGCGAGGCCGCCCGCTTCCGCCGGGTCAGCGAGGCCGCCGTCGGCATCCTCGGTGTCGAACTCCCCGACGACATCCGCGAGATGATCGGCGACCAGGACCGCTGCCAGCAGGCGTTCGTCCTCTGGGACATGATCCACGACCGCACCCACAGCCACGGCGACCTGCCCTTCGACCCCTTCATGATCAAGCAGCGGCAGCCGTTCTGGATGTACGGCCTGGAGGAACTGCGCTGCGACCTCACCGCTTTCAGGGAAGCGGTGAAACTGGAGGCCGACGGCGTCGCGCAGGGCCGCGACGTGCAGTACGCGGTGCTCTTCGACCGGATGTTCCGCTTCCCCGTCACCGGCGCCCGTGAGCGCAACTACGACGGCCTCGGCGGCCAGCTCCTCTTCTCGTACCTGCACAAGCACGACGTGGTGCGCTGGACCGACAACACCCTGCGCATCGACTGGGACCGGGCCCCGCAGGTCACCCAGCAGCTGCTCGGCGAGATCGAGAGCCTCTACCGGGCCGGCATCGACCGCCCGAAACTGGTCCACTGGTTCGCCGCGTACGACCTCGTCTCCACCTATCTGGCCCCGCACCCGGGATCGCGCTGGGCCAAGGGCCCGGACGCCCTCGACCTGGATCTGCCCCCGCGCAAGCTGGTCGACGACGTGCTTCCGGACGAGTTTCCGCTCAGCATGTTCTACGAGGCCCTGGGCAAGAAGCTCAAGACCGTCATCGCGTCGACCCGGGGCATTCGGGCGACGGGCAGCACCGAGCAGCGAGCCGCGTGAGCTCGTACGACAGCGGAGACACGGGGGACACCGGCATGACGGAGAAGACGACCATGAGCACAAGCACCGGAGCGGGCGGCGCACTGGACGGCGCCGTCGTCGCGGTCGCCGGAGCGGGCGGCCCCGCCGGGCGCGCCACGCTGCTGCGCCTGGCCTCGGCCGGTGCGACGGTGATGGCCGCCGACGCGGACGCCGCGAGCCTCGCCGAGGCCGTCGAGGCGACGCGCCGCGTCCACGGCGACGCCACCGTCACCGGTGACACCGTCGACCTCCTCGACCCGGCGGCCACCCGCGCCTGGGCGGCCAGGACCGAGAAGGACGCCGGCCGGGTGGACGGACTCGTCCATCTCGTCGGCGGCTGGCGCGGCGGCAAGACCTTCGCCGACACCGATCTCGCCGACTGGGACCTGCTGGAGAAGCTGCTGATCCGCACCGTCCAGCACACCTCCCTGGCCTTCCACGACGGCCTGCTGCGCAGCGACCGCGGCCGCTACGTGCTGGTCAGCGCGGCGGGCGCCGGCAAGCCCACGGCCGGCAACGCCGCCTACGCGGCGGCCAAGGCGGCGGCCGAGGCGTGGACACTGGCGCTGGGCGACGACTTCCGCAAGGCCGGGGGCGACGAGGGGCCGCGCGCGGCGGCTGCGATCCTGGTCGTCAAGGCACTGGTGCACGACGCGATGCGCGCCGAGCGCCCGAATGCGAAATTCGCGGGCTTCACGGACACCGGAGAGCTGGCCGACGCCATCGCCGGAGTCTGGGACCGGCCCGCCGGTGAAGTGAACGGAAAACGCCTGTGGCTGACCCCCGAGTCATGAGGTCCCGTACGACGGCCGCGCGTGCGCACCACGACCCCGACACGCGCGGCTTCGCCAGCGACAACTACGCGGGCGCCCACCCCGAGGTGCTGGCCGCGCTCGCGCTGGCCAACGGCGGCCACCAGATCGCGTACGGCGAGGACGAGTACACCGACCATCTCCAGCGCGTCATGCACGGCCACTTCGGCCCCACCGCGCAGGCGTTCCCGGTCTTCAACGGCACCGGGGCGAACGTCGTCGCGCTCCAGGCGATGACCGACCGCTGGTCCGCGGTGATCTGCGCCGAGTCCGCGCACATCAATGTGGACGAGGGCGGGGCGCCCGAGCGGGTCGGCGGGCTCAAGCTGCTCGCCGTGCCGACCCCGGACGGCAAGCTCACCCCGGAGCTGGTCGACCGGCAGGCGTGGGGGTACGACGACGAGCACCGCGCCATGCCGCAGGTCGTGTCGATCACCCAGAACACCGAACTGGGCACGGTCTACACCCCGGACGAGATCCGCGCGCTCTGCGAGCACGCCCACGAGCGGGGCATGAAGGTCCATCTCGACGGGGCCCGGATATCCAACGCCGCCGCCTCCCTCGACGTACCGATGCGCACCTTCACCAACACCGTCGGTGTGGACGTGCTGAGTTACGGCGGCACGAAGAACGGCGCGATCTTCGGCGAGGCCGTCGTCGTGATCGACCCCGACTCGGTGCGCGCGATGAAGCGGCTGCGCAAGCTGTCGATGCAGCTCAGCTCCAAGATGCGGTTCGTCTCCGTGCAGTTGGAGGCGCTGCTGGCCGGCGACCTGTGGCTGCGCAACGCCCGGCACAGCAACGCCATGGCGCGGCGGCTCGCCGACGGCGTGCGCGCGGTCGGCGGCGTCGAGATCCTGCACCCCGTCCAGGCCAACGCCGTCTTCGCGCGGCTGCCGCACGACGTGAGCGTGCGCCTCCAGAAGCGCTTCCGCTTCTACTTCTGGGACGAGGCGGCCGGCGACGTGCGCTGGATGTGCGCCTTCGACACCACCGAGGACGACGTCGACGCGTTCGTCCAGGCGCTGAAGGAAGAGATGGCCAGGTAGCCGACGGCCGGGATCCCAGGCGGCCGACGGCCGCGACCTCGCACGGGCGGCGCAGCTCCGGCGGTGCATTACAGTAGACCTCTCGGTGTGCTGTGATGCACCGCTTCCGTATGTCCCGAGGCAAGGCTGACGATGACCCTGACACTCACCGTGTCGGACGAGGTGCACACCCTCGTCCCCGGCTTCACCCCGCTCGCCGTCGAGGCCCACGGGCTGGTGAACGGCCCCAGCAACGAGGCGAGTTCGGCGCTGCTCGACGACGCGGCCCGGCGACTCGCCGCCCGGCTCGACGGGCGCGCCCCGCACGAGGACCCGCACATGGCCGCCTGGCGCGCGGCGTACACGGCCTTCGGCAGCAAGCCGTCCCGTACCCGCAACTCGGCCGAGGCGCTGGCCAAGCGCGCCCTCGCCGACGGCGGTCTGCCCCGGATCAATCTGCTCGTGGACCTCTACAACGCGATCAGCGTGGCCCATCTGATCCCGGTCGGCGGCGAGGACCTCGACCGGATCACGGGTCCCATGCGCCTCGTACGGGCCGCCGGCGACGAGCCGTTCCACACCGCCGCGGGCGGCGAGAGCGTCGTCGAGCACCCGGACGCGGGCGAGGTCGTGTGGCGCGACGACGAGGGCGTCACCTGCCGCCGCTGGAACTGGCGCCAAGGTGTGCGCACCCGGCTCACCGAGGAGTCTGTGAACGCCGTCTTCCTGCTGGAGAGCCTGGCCCCGACGACCCGCGCGGAACTCGACGCCGCCGGCACCGAACTCGCCGAATCACTGGAGAAGTTGAGCCCCGGGGCACGGATCACGGTGCACCCCGCGGGCTGACGCACCACCGGACGGCAGGGCGGGGTCACGGACCGGGCATGACGGACCAGCAGTGACGTTTCGGTGCAGTCGTCCGTAGGGCCGTGGGCTCAGCCGGCTTCGCGGGCCTCGGCCGGCGTCGGAGCCGTACCGCCCAGGTGCGCCGGCACCCACCAGGTGTCGTTCGCGTCCTTGGGCCGTACCGGATAGGCGCGCTGGGCGGCTTCGAGCAGCTCCTGCACCCGCTCGCGCAGCCGCCGGGTGATCGCACCCGCGTACTGGTCGGCGGGGGCCTCCAGCGGCTCGCCGACCCGCATCGTCACCGGGATGTGGCTGCGCCGGAAGTTGCGGGGGCGCCCCTTGGTCCAGAGCCGCTGGGTGCCCCACAGCGCCATCGGGATCAGTGGCACGCCGGCCTCCTGCGCCAGGCGCGCCGCGCCGGACTTGAAGGACTTGAGCGTGAAGGACTGCGAGATGGTCGCCTCCGGGAACACGCCGATGATCTCGCCGGAGCGCAGCGAGTCGAGCGCGTGCGAGTAGGCGGTCTCGCCCTGGTTCCGGTCCACCGGGATGTGCTTCATGCCGCGCATGAGCGGGCCCGAGACCTTGTGCCGGAAGACGGAGTCCTTCGCCATGAAGCGGACGAGACGCTTCTGGGGGAGCGCGGTGAGCCCGGTGAAGATGAAGTCCAGATAGCTGATGTGGTTGCTGACGAGCACGGCACCGCCGGTACGCGGAATGTTCTCGGAGCCCTGAGTCTCGATCTTGAGGTCCAGCGCCTTGAACATCGTGCGGGCGGCGCCGATGACCGGCCGGTAGACGAGCTCTGCCATCTGGAGGAGACCCTTCTGTTCCCGGGGAGGGTTCTCCCGACGGAAGCTACGCAGCCGTAGGTTTTCGGCATTGGGCAGATCGTGCCCCAAACACGGCCTTGTGGCCAGTCCTGCCGACGGCGCGGAGCGAGATTCTCATCACGTCATTCCCGGGTGATCAGGGCGTTTGCCGCAGCTCAGCGCAGCGCCGCGGTCGTACGGCGCAGCAGGAGGTACATCTCGCAGCCGAGGCAGTAGCCGAAGACGGCGTTGAGGAAGGCGGCGGCGAGCGCGCACGCCGTGGCGGCCAGTCCGAGCCAGGCAGGCCCCCACAGATAGCCGACGAGCCCCACCACCGCGAAGACCAGCCCGACCGCCTGCGCGAAACGCGGCGGCTCCGGGGACTCGAACTCCGTGGGCGGTCCGAGCCTCGGCCGTACGACGGCGCGGAACAGGAAGCCGTACGGCGACCGCCCCACGCCGGCCAGCGCGCCCACCGCGAAGACCAGCGCCTGCCAGCCGAGAAGCGCGCCGCTGCCGGTGACGAGGACCACGGCCAGCACGACGGTGGTGACGGCCGCGCCGAAGCGGGGACCCCTGACATCAATGTTCATGACACCAGCATCGCTCAGGGCCGCACGCCCGTGACCGCGGAATATTTTGCGGTCGTGTGAACGCTGCACCAGGGATGACGACGACAGGACTCATGGTGTGCGTGGCGGTGCTCGCGGCGGCGAGTCTGTTCGGCGTGCTCCACCGCCGTACGAACGGGAGGCTCAAGGTGCGCGGGCGTGACGGCGAAAGACGGCTCGGCGCGGCCGAGTTGGGCACGGAGTTGGGGGAGCGCGCCACGCTCGTGCAGTTCTCCAGCGCGTTCTGCCAGCCCTGCCGTGCCACCCGGCGCACGCTCGCCGACGTCACCGGCATGGTCGACGGCGTCGCCCATGTGGAGCTGGACGCCGAGGACCGACTGGAGCTGGTCCGTGAGTTGGGCATCCTCAAGACGCCCACGGTGCTCGTCCTCGACGCGGCGGGCCGGATCGTCCGCAGGGCGGCGGGGGCACCCCGTAAGGCCGATGTGATCGCCGCCCTGGGTGTGGCGGTGTCCGGCGCGACGCCCGGCGACTGAGGGAACTCCCGGCCGGCGGGCCGGTGGGGCGCCGGGTGGGCCGCGTTGGCAAGGTCACAGTTCACAGCGCTTGCTCAGCGGGCATCAGGTGGATGTACTGGCGAGTAATATTATGGTCGGTGCGCGGGTCGACCTGACCGGAAAACCCCCCATCAGGCGCCTATGCTGCGAACGACAAGGCAGCCCGGAAAATGACGATGCAGTAGGAGAGCCGGCGTGAGCTTGAGGATCGTTGTCTGTGTGAAGTACGTGCCCGACGCCACGGGTGACCGGCATTTCGCCGATGACCTGACGCTGGACCGTGACGATGTGGACGGTCTGCTGTCGGAGCTGGACGAGTACGCGGTCGAGCAGGCGTTGCAGATCGCCGCGGCCCACAACGACGCCGGCGACGGCGACGCGGAGGTCACCGTTCTGACCGTCGGCCCCGAGGACGCCAAGGACGCGCTGCGCAAGGCGCTGTCGATGGGCGCGGACAAGGCGGTCCACGTCGAGGACGACGATCTGCACGGCACGGACGCGCTGGGCACCTCGCTGGTCCTGGCGAAGGCCGTCGAGAAGACCGGCTACGACCTGGTGATCTGCGGCATGGCCTCCACCGACGGCACGATGGGCGTCCTGCCCGCGATGCTCTCGGAGCGCCTGGGCGTGCCGCAGGTGACGCTGCTGTCCGAGGTGTCGGTCGAGGGCGGCACCGTCAAGGGCCGCCGCGACGGCGACGCGGCGACCGAGCAGCTCGAAGCCTCCCTGCCCGCCGTCGTGTCGGTGACGGACCAGTCGGGCGAGGCCCGCTACCCCTCGTTCAAGGGGATCATGGCGGCGAAGAAGAAGCCGGTGGAGTCCCTGGACCTGGGGGACCTGGACATCGAGGCCGGGGACGTCGGCCTCGAAGGCGCGTGGACGGCCGTCGACTCGGCCACGGAGCGCCCGGCCCGTACGGCGGGCACGATCGTCAACGACGAGGGCAAGGGCGGCGACCAGCTGGCCGAGTACCTCGTGAGCCAGAAGTTCATCTGACGGGTGCGGTCCACCGCCCCCGTAGCCGGTCCCGGTTCCTTCACGCACACGCATTCGCAGGAGAACACATCCCATGGCTGAAGTCCTCGTCTATGTCGATCATGTGGACGGTGCCGTCCGCAAGCCCACCCTGGAGCTGCTGACGCTGGCCCGCCGCCTCGGCGACCCGGTCGCCGTCGCGCTCGGCGCGGGCGCCGCCGCCACCGCCGCCACGCTGGCGGAGCACGGCGCGGTGAAGGTGCTGACCGCCGACGCCCCCGAGTTCGCCGACTACCTCGTCGTCCCGAAGGTCGACGCCCTCCAGGCCGCGTACGACAGCGTGTCCCCGGTCGCCGTACTCGTCCCCTCGTCCGCCGAGGGCAAGGAGATCGCCGCCCGCCTCGCGGTGCGCATCGGCTCGGGTCTGATCACCGACGCGATCGACCTGACCGCCGACGACCAGGGCCCGGTGGCGACGCAGTCGGTGTTCGCCGCCGCGTACACCACCAACTCCCGCATCACCAAGGGCACTCCGGTCATCACCGTGAAGCCCAACTCCGCCCCCGTCGAGCCGGCCGCGGTCGCGGGCGCCGTCGAGGAGCTGGCGGTCACCTTCGGCGCGGCCGCCACCGGCACCAAGGTCGTCGCCCGTACGCCGCGCGAGTCCACCGGCCGCCCCGAGCTGACCGAGGCCGCGATCGTCGTCTCGGGCGGACGCGGCGTCAACGGCGCCGAGAACTTCGCGATCATCGAGGCGCTCGCCGACTCCCTCGGCGCGGCCGTGGGCGCCTCGCGCGCCGCTGTCGACGCCGGCTGGTACCCGCACTCCAACCAGGTCGGCCAGACCGGCAAGTCGGTCTCCCCGCAGCTGTACATCGCCTCCGGTATCTCGGGCGCGATCCAGCACCGGGCGGGTATGCAGACCTCGAAGACGATCGTCGCGGTCAACAAGGACGCCGAGGCGCCCATCTTCGACCTCGTCGACTACGGCGTCGTCGGCGACCTCTTCCAGGTCGTGCCCCAGCTCACCGAGGCCGTCAAGGCCCGTAAGGGCTGAGCCCGAGCAGCACCCGAAGGGGCCGTGCGGCGCACCCGCCGCGCGGCCCCTTCGTGCTGCGCGCTCGCTTCCCGGGCCACTCCGGGCGACCATTGACGCAGCCCGGGTCAGACGATTAACTTCACCATGCGGATGATGAATTCCATATAGCGGAAAGTGGAGGCGTAGGAATGGGCGTGGGAATGGGGCAGGACCGGCAGGACACGGTGACGACGAGCCTTCCGGACGCGGTCGGGACGAGCATCAGCGCCTCCCTCGCACCGGTCGACGCGGAACTCGCCCGCCGGTACCCGGGAGACCCCGGTACCCGCCAGCCCGTCCACACCGTCTACGTCCCCGCGGACGCCTTCGACGCGGGCACCGTCCGCTCCTGGGGCGACCAGGCACTCGCCGCCCTCGACGAACACGCCCCCGACGCCGCCTCCCTGGCACGCGCCCTCGGCCTCTCCGACGAACTGGCGGGCCCGGTGTACGAGCGGGTGCGGGCCAAGCTGGAGCGCGAGCCCGTCGAGGATCTGCGGATCGACTTCGAGGACGGCTACGGGGCGCACTCCGACGAGGAGGAGGACCTCGCCGCCGCGCGCGCCGCGCGCCTGGTCCACGAGGCGTACGCCGACGGCACCGCCGCCCCCTACATGGGCATCCGGATGAAGTGCCTGGAGGCCCCCGTACGGGACCGGGCCATCCGCACCCTCGATGTCTTCCTCAGCGGACTCGTGGCAGCCGGCGGGCTCCCCGCCGGGCTCGTCCTCACCCTGCCGAAGGTCACCTATCCCGAACAGGTCACCGCGATGGTGCGGCTGGCGGAGGAGTTCGAGAAGGCGCGCGGCCTGGAGCACGGCCGGATCGGCTTCGAGATCCAGATCGAGACCAGCCAGTCCATCCTCGCCGCCGACGGCACGGCCGCCGTGGCCCGGATGATCGGCGCGGCGGACGGCCGCGCCACCGGACTGCACTACGGCACCTTCGACTACAGCGCCTGCGTCGGGGTCAGCGCCGCCTACCAGTCCAGCGACCACCCGGCCGCCGACCACGCCAAGGCCGTCATGCAGGTCGCCGCGGCCGGCACCGGCGTACGGGTCTCCGACGGCTCGACCAACGTCCTGCCCGTCGGCCCCACCAGCCAGGTCCACGAGGCATGGCGGCTCCACTACGGGCTCACCCGCCGCGCCCTGGCCCGCGCCTACTACCAGGGCTGGGACATGCACCCCGGCCACCTGCCCACGCGCTACGCGGCCGTCTACGCCTTCTACCGCGAGGGCCTGGAGGCCGCGGCAGCGCGACTCGCGGCGTACGTGGCGAAGGCCGGCGGCGACGTGATGGACGAACCCGCCACCGCCAAGGCCCTCAGCGGCTATCTGCTGCGCGGACTGGACTGCGGAGCCCTCGACAGCGCCGAGGTCACCACGCTGACCGGTCTCACGCGCGCCGACCTGGAGAGCTTCGCGTCCCCGCGCCGCGCGGCCCTCACGGTCTCGGCGCCGTAGGCCCGGTCGGTCCGGTCGGTCCGGTCGCTGTCCTCCCGGCACCGTGCCGGGCCCGGCGACGGCTCCGGCGGACGGAGCCGTAAGAAGTCGCGCGTGCTCGTCGCCGCGGCGGTCGCGGCCGTGCTGCTCGCCGGGGGCGGTGCGACCTACGCGCTCGTCGACCGTGGCGGCTCCGCCACCGACGAGGACGTGGCCGGAGGGTCGCCGGGGAACCCCGACAAGGGCGCCGACGGCCGGGTCCTCGATCCGGGCGCCGTCACGCCCGAGGACAAGAGCCCGAGCGCGAAGCCGAAGGAGCAGGGCGACAAGAAGTCGAAGCCCCCGAAGGGCGACGCGACGTCGCCCGCGCCCGGCGGCGGTCCCGGTGGCTCCGACGCGGGCGGCAAGGGCAACGGCGGTTCCGACGGCGGAAGTTCCGGGTCCGGCGACGGGGGCACGGGCGGGAACGGCGGAGGCGGCGGCTCGAACGGCGGCGGCGGAGGCGGTACGGATCCGGCCCCCGCGCCCGTGTGCCACCCGATCGGCGGCGGCAAGTACAACTGCCAGGTCTGGCGCCAGGCCAACTCGTACACCGCGGACGGCACACAGGTCGGCGTGCTGAACGCGGGCACGAACTACTTCTACTGCCAGCAGAACCTCGGCCGCCGTGAGACGTCCGGCCGGTGGACCAATGTCTGGTGGGCCAAGACCGACGACGACAAGGGCAACACGAACGTCTTCGTCAGCGACGTCTACATCTCCGGCGGCGACAACGATCAGCCGCTGCCGGGCCTACCGGTCTGCTGACGGCGGCAGTTCGCCCGAGCCGCGCGCGATCAGCCGGGTGGGCAGCACCACCTGGCTGGGCGCGTCGGCCGCCCCGTCCAGCCGGCGGAACAGCCGCTCCGCCGCGGTACGGCCCAGGGTGGCGGCGTCCTGTGCGATGACCGTGACGCCGGGCTCCAGCAGGTCGGCCAGTTCGATGTCGTCGAATCCGACGAGGGCGACGGGCCGGTCGTGCGCGGCCAGTGCCCGTACGACGGTCACCGTCACCCGGTTGTTGCCGGTGAAGATCGCCGTGACCGGCTCCGGGGCGCCGAGCATCGTGACGACGGCCTCGTGCACCCGCTCGGGCGCGGTCGTGCCCAGCGACACCCAGGAGTCCTCCACCGGCAGACCCGCCTCCGCCATCGCGGCGCGGTAGCCGCCGAGGCGCTCCACCGCCGTATGGATCCGGGGCTGGTCACCGATGAACCCGATCCGCCGGTGGCCGTGCGCGACCAGATGGGCCGTGCCCGAGCGCGCGCCGCCGAAGCTGTCGGACAGCACGGCGTCCGCGTCGATCTGCCCGGCGGGACGGTCGACGAAGACCGTCGCGACCCCGGCCTTGATCTCCGGCTCCAGATAGCGGTGGTCGTGACCGGCCGGAATGATGATCAGCCCGTCCACCCGGCGCGCGCACAGGGCGAGCACCAGCTCCTGCTCGCGGTCCGGGTCCTCGGCGCTCGAACCGTTGATCAGCAGCGCCCCGTGGGCGCGCGCGACCTCTTCGACGGCGCGGTTCAGCGGGCCGTAAAATGGGTCCGCGAGATCTTCGAGCACCAGACCGATGCTGGCGGTACGGCCCTTGCGCAGCACGCGCGCCGAGTCGTTGCGGCGGAAGCCGAGCGCGTCGATGGCCTCCTGGACGCGCCGCTCGGTGTCCGGTGTCACGCCCGGCTCCGCGTTGACCACGCGGGACACCGTTTTGAGCCCCACTCCGGCACGGGCTGCCACATCTTTCATGGTGGGCCGATTACCGTAGCGGGGCTCGGGGTGACGGGCGGTGTCGGCCACTGTGCGCTGTCCTGTCGTCGTTCGGTTGTCATGCAAGGCTTGTGGCGTTGAGCATAGGCCCTGGACAACGTTGTCAGGTGAATGGAGACTGTTCCACGAACCCGCAGGTCCCACGCGCGTCCGCGACACCCCCGCCCGCGGGGACCCTCTCGTCCACTGGAGATCCGACACTGATGCATACCGACCTCGTAGCCGCTCTCGACATCGGCGGCACCAAGATCGCCGGCGCGTTGGTGGACGGCGGCGGGAAGATCCTCGTACGCGCCCGTCGGCCGACCCCGGCGACCGAGGACGGCGAGTCGGTGATGCGCGCGGTCACGGAGGTGCTCGAAGAGATCGGCGCGTCGCCGCTGTGGGCGCGCACGACAGCCGTCGGCATCGGCAGCGCGGGCCCCGTGGACGCGGCGGCCGGCACCGTCAGCCCGGTGAACGTTCCCGGCTGGCGTGGCTTCCCCTTGGTGGAGCGGGTCCGGCGGGCCACCGGCGGGCTGCCGGTGACGCTCGTGGGCGACGGCGTCGCCATGACGGCGGCCGAACACTGGCAGGGCGCGGCCCGCGGCTACGACAACGCGCTGTGCATGGTCGTCTCCACCGGCGTCGGCGGCGGTCTGGTGCTCGGCGGCAAGCTCCACGCCGGTCCGTCGGGCAACGCCGGTCATATCGGCCACATCAGTGTGGATCTCGACGGCGACCTCTGCCCCTGCGGCGGACGCGGCTGCGTCGAGCGCATCGCCAGCGGTCCCAACATCGCCCGCCGCGCCCTGGAGGGCGGCTGGCGGCCCGGCCCGGACGGTGACACCTCGGCGGCGGCGGTCGCCGCGGCGGCCCGTACCGGCGACGCGGTCGCCATCGCCTCGTTCGAGCGCGCCGCGCAGGCACTGGCCGCGGGGATCGCCGCGACCGCCACGCTTGTGGAGATCGGGATCGCGGTCGTCGGCGGGGGAGTGGCGAACGCGGGCGACGTGCTCTTCCTGCCGCTGCGCCGCGCGCTGCGTGACTACGCGACGCTCTCGTTCGTCCAGAACCTCACCGTGGCACCGGCGTTGACCGGTACGAACGCGGGACTGGTGGGCGCGGCCGCGGCCGCCACGCTGGGGCGCGGGCCGGCCGCCCCGGCCCACAACAACGCGGCGATGACCGCTCCGACGAGCTTGTGACGGACCGTGACGCGCCCTGTTCCAGGGGTATGTGACGGGCCGTCAAAAGCCGTCCCGTACAGCCGTTTTCACCCCTGTGCCATTGCGCGCGTTTGCGGTGGAGGCTGTTCGGCTCTGTTGGAAGAGCCCCGGTAACGGTTGTTCGATATCGCGTCAGAACCCTTGACGACTCCTTCTCAGGGGAGTGAGATCCAACCCTCGCGTTCGGTTGTGTTGGGTCGCACCCCTGAGGAGGGGGACATGTCTCAGTCTCCGTTCAACGGTTCGGTGGTACCGGCGAGTCTGGCCGGACACCGGATCTCCCGGCGAAATCTTCTGCGTGGTGCGGCGGCCGGGGCGGGTGCGATCACACTGCCGTCACTGCTCGCCGCGTGCGGCGGCGGCCCCGGCGGTGACGGAAAGACCGTCACGATGGGCTCGAACGCCTCCGACCCGGTCCCCAAGAAGGCGTTCGCCCAGGCTTTCGCGGCGTACGAGAAGCAGTCCGAGGACAAGCGGACGGTCGACGTGAACACCGTCGACCACAACAGCTTCCAGGAGAACATCAGCCGGTATCTGCAGAGCAAGCCGGACGACGTCTTCATGTGGTTCGCCGGCTACCGGATGCAGTTCTTCGCCGAGAAGGGGCTGCTGCACGACATCAGCGACCTCTGGGGCGACTACACCGGCTTCTCCGCCGCGCTCAAGGCCCAGTCGACCGGCTCCGACGACAAGCAGTACCTCACGCCGTACTACTACTACCCGTGGGCGGTCTTCCACCGGAAGAGCGTCTTCGAGCGGTACGGCTACGAGGCGCCGCGCACCTTCGACGAGTACGTGGCGCTCGCCAGGCGGATGAAGAAGGACAAGCTGATCCCCATCGCGTTCGGCGACAAGGACGGCTGGCCCGCGATGGGCACCTTCGACTACATCAACATGCGCAGTAACGGCTACGAGTTCCACAAGTCGCTGATGGCGGGCGAGGAAGCCTGGACCGACAAGCGCGTCAAGGACGTCTTCGACACCTGGCGCGGCATCCTCCCGTACTGCCAGCAGGGCGCCAACGGCCGTACCTGGCAGGAGGCCGCGTCCAGCCTCCAGAAGGGCGAGAGCGGGATGGCCGTCTTCGGACTCCCGCACCCCGGCCAGCAGTTCGCCGAGGACGAGCAGGACGACATCGACTTCTTCGCCTTCCCCGAGATCAACCCGGAGCACGGCCAGGACGCGGTCGAGGCGCCCATCGACGGATTCCTGCTGGCGAAGAACTCCAAGAGCCTGAAGAACGACCGGACCATGGAGAGTGCCAGGGACTTGCTGTCGTGGCTGGCCACCGGCGAGGCCGAGGACCTCTATCTCGCGGGTGACCCCAACAACGTCGCGGTCAGCGAGGACGCCGACATCTCCAAGTACACGCCGCTGCAGAAGAAGGCGGTGGACCTGATCTCGGGATCGAAGCAGATATCGCAGTTCATGGACCGCGACACCCGGCCCGACTTCGCCTCCACGGTGATGATCCAGGCCATCCAGAGCTTCATCAACGACCCGAACGACGTGGACGGGCTGGTCAACGGGATCGAGCGGCAGAAGAAGACCCTCTTCGCCTCCGACGCCGGCAGCTGATCCGTGGCGTCCCTCACGACGCGTCGCACCCGGCGGCGGGGCCCGCGGCGGTTCTCCGCCCGGGACCGTGCCGTCCTGTGCGTGCTGCTGGGCATACCGCTCCTGCTCGACCTCGTCATCGTGTGGGGTCCCACCGTCGCCTCGATCGTGCTGTCCTTCACCGGCTGGGACGGCATCAGCGACATCGAGTGGGTCGGCACGGAGAACTACGAGAACCTGTTCACCAACTACCCGCAGTTCTGGCCCGCCGTGCGGCACAACCTGCTGTGGCTGGCCTTCCTCGGCCTGATCGCCACACCCTTCGGGCTGCTGCTCGCCGTACTCATCGACCGCGGTGTGCGCTTCAGCCGTTTCTACCAGTCCACGATCTATCTGCCGGTCGTGCTCTCGCTCGCCGTTGTCGGCTTCATCGCCCAACTCGTCTTCTCCCGCGACCAGGGCGCGCTCAACGCGATCCTCGGCGACACCGAGAGTCCCACCGACTGGCTCGGCGATCCGGACCTCAACATCTGGATGGTCCTGCTGGCCGCCGCCTGGCGGCACACCGGCTACGTGATGATCCTCTATCTGGCCGGTCTGAAGGCCGTCGACGCCTCTCTCAAGGAGGCGGCGGCCATCGACGGGGCGAGCGAGACTCAGACATTCTTCCGGGTCGTCTTTCCCACCCTGCGACCGGTCAACGTCATCGTCGGCGTCATCACGGTGATCGAGGGGCTGCGCGCCTTCGACATCGTCTACGCCGTCAACAAGGGCAGGAACGGCCTCGAACTGCTCTCGGTGCTCGTCACGGACAACATCATCGGGGAGGCGAGCCGGATCGGCTTCGGATCGGCCATCGCCGTCGTCCTGCTCCTCGTCTCCATGGGCTTCGTCGTGACGTATCTGGTCCAGGAGATCCGAGGGGAGAAGTCCCGATGAGCGCCACCGTCCACCCCGCCCGCGGACGCCGCGGCACGCCGGGCCGCGGACGCCGCGTCACGCCCGGCCGGCTCGGTGTCCACGCCTTCCTGATGGCGGTCTCGCTCGGGTTCCTGGCGCCGCTGCTGCTGGCCGTGTACGCCTCGCTCAGGCCGTACGACGAGACGGCCGAGCGTGGGTACTTCTCGCTGCCCGACACGCTCTCCTTCGACTACTACCGGCAGGCGTTCACCGACTCCGGGATGACGAAGTACTTCGTCAACACCCTGCTCATCGCCGTCCCCGGCGTGCTGCTCGCGCTCTTCCTCGCCTCGTTCGTGGCCTTCGCCGTGGCGCGGCTGAGGATGCGCGGATCGATCGTGCTGCTGATGCTGTTCACGGCCGGCAACCTGCTTCCGCAGCAGGTGATCATCACGCCGCTGTACGTCCTCTTCAACCGCATCCCGCTGCCGTACTGGATGTCCGACTCGATGACGATGTACGACTCGTACTGGGCCGTCGTCGCCGTCCAGGTCGGCTTCCAGATGGGCTTCTGCGTCTTCGTCCTGGCCAACTTCATGCGCACGCTGCCGATCGAGATCCTGGAGGCGGCGATCGTCGACGGCGCGAGCGTCTGGGCGCAGTACTGGCGGATCACCCTGCCGCTGTGCCGGCCGGCCCTCGCGGCCCTCGGCACGCTCCAGTTCACCTGGATGTACAACGACTTCCTGTGGGCGCTGGTCTTCATCTCCGACGGGGACAAGCTGCCCGTGACGTCGGCGCTCAACAATCTGCGCGGCCAGTTCTTCACCGATTACAACCTGTTGGCCGCGGGCTCGATCATCGTGGCGCTGCCGACGATCATCGTCTTCCTGCTGCTCCAGCGGCACTTCATCGCCGGGCTCACCCTCGGATCCAGCAAGGGCTGACAACCGGAGCCATGACTCCCCTCGCGGCACCCCCGCGGCCGCGACTTCCTCAGGAGGCGGGTTCTCTGGACTGCTGCGGCACCACCACCAGGAAGACGTCCGACTCCAGATCCATCACCACCTCGGCGGGGGTGCCCTCCCGGCGCCGCGCCCGCGCGAACTCCTCGGCGCGCCAGCTTCCGCGCGGGTCCCCGGCGGGAAATCTCTCCAGTACGTCGCGGTGCATCGCGTACCCCCTTGTCATATCCCGCTCCAACGACCTTCTGTCCGCATGTGTTACGGCTCCGGCTGAAAACGCTTCATGAGACAGGACGCGCCGCGGCCTCCGTAAGAGGTGGCGAACTGGCCACGGACCGACAACAGCAAGGTGTCGACGGGGCAGCCGGAATCGGCCACGTGTTTCCACTGCCGGGTGTTGCGGGCAATCCACATGGGGCTACGGAAGAGGGGGAACCGTGATCGTCTGGATCAACGGTGCGTTCGGAGCGGGCAAGACCAGTACGGCGCGCGAGCTGATCGACATGATCCCGAACAGCACCCTGTACGACCCCGGGCTGATCGGAGCCGGGCTGCGGGAGCTGCTGCCACCGAAGAGACTCGCCGAGGTGAGCGACTATCAGGACCTGCCCATCTGGCGCCGACTGGTCGTGGACACGGCCGCCGCGCTGCTCGCCGACGTGGGCGGCGTACTCGTCGTTCCGATGACGCTGCTGCGGCAGGAGTACCGGGACGAGATCTTCGGCGGTCTGGCATCCCGTCGCATTCCTGTCCGGCATGTGCTGCTGGCGCTGGACGAAACGATTTTGCGCGGGCGAATATCGGGGCGCGCCGGTGGTGGGGCGGGCGGCGGCGACCCGGCCCGGACCGAGCGCGCCCGCCAGTGGGCGTACGAACACATCGAGCCCTACCGCTCGGCCCTCGGCTGGCTCACGTCCGACGCGCTCGTCGTCGACGGCGGAGGGCTCACCCCGGCGCAGAGCGCGGCGGTGGTCGCCGAGGCCGTCCACGCGGGCACGGCGGGGCTCTGCGAGATCGTGCAGACACCCGAGCCGACGGCGGAGACCGTCGCGGCGGGTGTGCTCCTCTTCGACGAGCGGGACCGGGTACTGCTCGTCGATCCCACCTACAAGCCGGGCTGGGAGTTCCCCGGCGGTGTGGTCGAGCGCGGCGAGGCGCCCGCCCGTGCCGGGATGCGCGAGGTCACCGAGGAGATCGGGATCGAACTCGACCACGTACCGAGGCTGTTGGTGGTCGACTGGGAGCCGCCGAGGCCGCCCGGCTTCGGCGGTCTGCGGCTGCTCTTCGACGGTGGCACGCTGCCGGCCCACGACGCGGAGCGGCTGCTGCTGCCCGGCTCGGAGCTGCGCGGCTGGCGTTTCGTCACCGAGGACGAGGCGGCGTCGCTGCTGCCGCCCGCCCGCTTCGAGCGGCTGCGCTGGGCGCTATGTGCCCGGGAGCGGCGGACCGTGCTCAATCTGGAGGCCGGTGTCCCGGTCGGCTGACACCCGCAGTACGGAGGCGGCGTCCGTGGTGGCGTCGGTGACGAGCGGATCGCCATGCCCGAAACAGACGGTCGACGGACCGAGCGAGGCCAGCCGGATCATGGACCGCTTGGCGCTCTCGCGGTTGACGTTGAACACGCCGAGCATCACCCGGCGTTCGGCGGCGGCCACGGCGTCGCCCGTGAACAGCACGCCGTGGTACGGCAGATGGACGGCGATGGATCCGTACGTGTGCCCCGGTACGTGCACCACCCGGGCGCCGTCGCCGAAGGGCAGCTCGTCGCCGTCCTCCAGCTCGCGGTCGACCCGGGTGGGCGGCGCGGGCGGCACGGTCAGCCCGTGCTCGTACAGCGGTATCTCCCAGTCGAGGAGCAGCGGGTCGGGCACGGGCCACTCGCCGCGGATGATCGGTGCGTCGAGCCGGTGCGCCATCACCTCGGCGCCGTACCGCCCCGCCAGCTCCTGCGCCGCGCCCACATGGTCGCGGTGGCAGTGGGTGAGGACGACACGGCGCAGATTCCCGGGGGTCAGACCGAGATCGCGGATGGCGTATTCGATGTCCGGTGCCGCGTAGACATGACCGGAGTCGACGAGAGTCAGCTCGTTCTCGTCCTGCCACAAGTACGCCTGACCGATGGGGAAACGGAGCATATGCAGCCGTGGACTGATCGCAACGAGATCCATATCTCGAATGTATGCAGTGTGGAAGGGCTGTGCGCACCACTTCGCTGACGGCGATTTCCGCTGTCCGCAGAACGGCGGAGTGAACCTCCGCGCGGACTCCCGCGTCAGGGCCCGTGACCCACCCCGTGACCCACCCCGTGACCCACCCGGTGACCCACCCGCCGTCCCACCGGCCGTTCCGCGATGTGACGTTCCGTCAGGCTTGCTTCGACCGGGCGTAGTTGACCAGGAAGTGCGCCTCGGCCACGGACAGCCGCTCCAACTCCCGCGGCGACACACTCTCGTTGACCGCGTGGATCTGCGCCTCCGGCTCGCTCAGCCCGATCAGCAGGATCTCCGCGTCCGGGTACAGCGCGGCCAGCGTGTTGCAGAGCGGAATGGAGCCGCCCATGCCGGCGGTTTGCATCTCCTCGCCCGGGTAGGCGACGCGCATCGCCTCGGCCATCGAGGCGTACGCGGGGCTGGCGGTGTCCGCGCGGAACGGCTGCCCCTGCCCGACCTGTTCGACCGCGACGCGCGCGCCCCACGGGGTGTGCGCCTCGATGTGGGCGGTGAGCAGCTTCGTCGCCTCGGCGGCGTCCTGGCCCGGCGGCACCCGCAGACTGATCTGCGCGCGGGCGCTGGCCTGCAGCGACGGGGTCGCGCCCACGACGGGCGGGCAGTCGATGCCGATGACGGTGACCGCGGGCCGGGCCCAGACCCGGTCGGCGACGGTGTCCCGGCCGATCAGCCCGACACCGTCCAGCACCTTGGCGTCTTTACGGAAGTCGTCCTCGGGGTAGGCGAGTCCGTCCCAGTCGGCGTCGGCGGCCAGTCCGTCCACGGTCGTCGAACCGTCCTCGGACCGCAGCGAGGCGAGCAGGTGGATGAGCGCGGCGAGCGCGTCCGGCGCCGCACCGCCGAACTGCCCGGAGTGCAGGTTGCCTTCGAGGGTGTCGACCTGGACGCGCAGCATGGTCATCCCGCGCAGCGTCGCCGTGACCGTCGGCAGCCCGACCCGGAAGTTGCCCGTGTCACCGATGACGATCGTGTCGGCGGCCAGCAACTCCGGGTGCTCCTCGGCGTACCGCTCCAGACCGCCGGTGCCCTGCTCCTCCGAGCCCTCCACGATCAACTTGACACCCACCGGCACGCCGCCCGTCGCCTTGAGGGCACGCAGCGCCAGCAGATGCATCACAAAGCCGCCCTTGCAGTCGGCGGCGCCGCGTCCGTACCAGCGGCCGTCGCGCTCCGTCAGCTCGAACGGCGGAGTGGCCCAGGCGCTCTCGTCGAGCGGCGGCTGTACGTCGTAGTGCGCGTACAGCAGCACGGTCGGGGCCCCTTCGGGGCCGGGCAGGAAGCCGTAGACGGACTGGGTGCCGTCCGGGGTGTCGAGCGCCGCGACGTCCCTGAAGCCCTCGGCCCGCAGGGCGTCGGCGACCCATGCGGCGGCGGCCTCGCACTCGCTGCGGGGGAACTGCGCGGGATCCGCCACCGACCGGAAGGCCACCAGCTCCGCGAGTTCCGCCCGCGCGCGGGGCATCAGCGAAGCGACGGTTTCTGCGATCGGACTGACGGACATGGGCACGCTCCTGGCGGGTGCGACGTTGTGTGTTTGTGTGTGCGTCGAAGACAGGACCGATCCTCCCACAACGGACCGGGTCCGAAGGCGCCGTAGGATGCCGTGCGACAGCAAGGGCCACCGGTCGGATCAGGAGCAGAAGCACATCGTGAGCAGCGAGAACGCAGACGCCGGAAGTGAACCTGGAAGCGCGCCCGGGACTGGTCCTGAGGCCGTTCCCGAGACCGTTCCCGAGGCCGGTCCGGCGGGTGAGCACGACCGGTCGGTGTGGGATGTCGTCGTGGTCGGCGCGGGCCCGGGAGGAGCGTCCGCGGCCTACGCGGCGGCTGTCGCGGGCCGCCGCGTGCTGCTGCTGGAGAAGGCGGAGTTGCCCCGCTACAAGACCTGCGGAGGAGGCATCATCGGCCCCTCGCGCGACTCGCTGCCCCCCGGGTTCGAACTGCCCCTGCGCGACCGGGTGCACGCGGTCACGTTCTCGCTGAACGGCCGGCTGGCCCGGACCCGCCGCTCCCGGCGCATGCTCTTCGGGCTCATCAACAGGCCCGAGTTCGACGCGAGTCTGGTCGAGCACGCCCAGAAGGCGGGCGCGGTGCTCCGTACGGGCGCCTCGGTGTCCCGGGTCCAGCAGCACGGCCCGGCCGTGCCCGACCGCCGCACGGTCGCGGTGGTCCTCGCCGACGGCGAGACGATCCTGGCGCGCGCGGTCGTCGGCGCCGACGGCAGCGCGGGCCGGATAGGCGCTCATGTCGGGGTGAAGCTCGACCAGGTGGACCTCGGTCTGGAGCTGGAGATCCCGGTGCCCCCGACGGTCGCCGAGGACTGGGCCGGCCGGGTCCTCATCGACTGGGGCCCGCTGCCCGGCAGTTACGGCTGGGTGTTCCCCAAGGGCGACACGCTCACCGTCGGCGTCATCTCGGCGCGCGGCGACGGCGCCGCGACCAAGCGCTATCTGGAGGACTTCGTCGCCAAGCAGGGGCTGGCCGGGTTCGAGCCCGCGCTCTCCTCGGGCCATCTGACGCGCTGCCGCAGCGACGACTCGCCGCTCTCGCGCGGCCGGGTGCTGGTGTGCGGTGACGCGGCGGGGCTGCTGGAGCCGTGGACCAGGGAAGGCATCTCCTTCGCGCTGCGGTCGGGGCGGCTCGCGGGGGAGTGGGCGGTACGGATCTCAGAGGCGCACGACGCGGTGGACGCCCGCCGCCAGGCGCTGAACTACGCCTTCGCCATCAAGGCGGGTCTCGGTGTGGAGATGAGCGTCGGCCGCCGGATGCTCTCCGTCTTCGAACGCAGGCCGGGGATGCTGCACGCGGCGATCACCGGATTCCGCCCCGCCTGGAAGGCGTTCGCCGACATCACGCGTGGGGTGACGTCGCTGGGTGGTCTCGTACGGACACATCCGCTGGCCCGGCGCGCGCTCGACGTGCTCGACCGGCAGAAGGCGGGCGCCGCGCAGGGCGCGGAGAAGGGCCGACGGGAGCAGGAACGGGAACCGGCGCGGGACGACGACGACCGGGACAAGGACCAGAAGGACGGCGCGGTCACCACGTAGTCCGGTGTGTCCGGGGGCCGCCGCCAGGACCTTCACGCCCGGGGGACCCGGCGGTGCCTCCGCCGTTCTGGCCCGGTCCCCGGCCTCCCGCACGAGGTCCGTCCGTCGGCCGCCGTGTTCCCGCGCGGACCGCGGACTGCCGCCCGTCCGCCTTGGGCCGTATCCGCGAAGCAGCGCCGTCCGCCCGTGGGGCAGGGGTCCGGGGCCGCCATGTAGCGGCCGATCACACGGTGCCTCGCACGGCGGCGGATCGGCGGTGTCGACGGCCCGCGCGTCCCGTGCCGGTTCCGGCGACGCGGGGGCACCTCCCGTGCCCGAGGGGCTACGAGGTGAGGTTGCCGTCCGAGCGTCGCGGGCCCGGCGGACCGTGCGGACACAGCCGTGCCGGGCAGGGCGTACTCCGCCGGGAGTACGCGCGATCACCACGCCCGGCTGACGCCCGGGGCCCGTCGGCCGGTCTAGCGTGACGGGTATGGCAGAGCAGATCAGACGCACCGGATTCGGTCCCCCCTGGCTCAGGGGTGCGCTGGTGCCGGGCGCCGACGGGACCGGTGACGGGCCGGACCGCGGCGGGAAGTTGTCACGGCTGCCCTGGTTCACCAGTGTGCTGATCGCCGTCTTCGTCATGGTCGGTACGGGCTTCGCCGCGCAGGCGCAGCCCGACCGGGAACCCCTCGACGCGTTCGCCCGCGTCCTGCTGCTCGCCGGACCCGCGCTGCTTCTGCTGCGCCACCGGTACCCGGTCCGCTGCGTCTTCGGCGTCTGCCTGTCGGCGATGATCTACCTCGGGGCGGGCTACCCCTACGGACCGATCTTCATCACCGTCGCGGTCGCCTGCTTCGCCGCGATCGTCTCCGGACACCGCAAAGCGGCCTGGTGGGCGATCGGCCTTCTCTGGGCCGGCCATCTGCTCGTCGGCCATCTGCTCTACCGCGTCCTGCCGCCGAGCGGCGACGCCGCCGCGCCCTGGGGCCCCGAGGCGGGCGTCTCCGCCTGGGTGGTGGCCGTTCTCGTCGGCTCCGAACTGGTCAGGGTGCGCCGCGAGCAGTGGATCCACGACCGGGCGGAGCGCGCCGCCGCCGAGGCGCGCCGCGCCGACGAGGAGCGACTGCGTATCGCGCGCGAACTCCACGACGTGCTCGCCCACTCGATCTCGGTCATCAATGTCCAGGCGGGCGTGGGGCTGGCGCTGCTCGACTCCGATCCGGAACAGGCCCGCACCGCGCTCACCACCATCAAGGCCGCGAGCAAGGAGGCGCTGGGCGAGGTACGGCAGGTCCTCGACACGCTCAGGACCTCCGGCGACGCCCCCCGCACACCCGCGCCGGGCCTCGACCGGCTGCCCGAACTGGTCGAACAGGCGGCGGGCGCCGGTCTGACCGTCCAGCTCCAGAACGAGGGCGAGCCCGTCGCCCTGACACCCGGCGCCGATCTCGCCGCCTTCCGTATCGTCCAGGAAGCCCTCACCAACGTGGTGCGGCACTCCGGTTCCCGTACGGCGCGTGTCCGGGTCGGTTACGGCGCCGGCCTGCTCACCCTCCGTATCGACGACGCGGGACCGGCCACCGGCGACGAGGCCGGCGGCAGTGGCAACGGACTGGTCGGGATGCGCGAACGCGCGGCCGCCCTCGGTGGCACCATCGAGGCGGGTCCACGCCCGGACGGCGGCTTCCGCGTACGGGCCACCCTCCCCCTGAAGCCCAAGGAGACACCGTGATCCGTGTCCTGCTCGCCGACGACCAGTCATTGGTACGGGCAGGCTTCCGCGCCCTGCTCGACGCCCAGCCGGACATCGAGGTCGCGGGGGAGGCCGCCGACGGTGACGAGGCGCTGCGCAAAGTACGCGAACTCGCCCCGGACGTCGTCCTGATGGACATCCGGATGCCCGTGATGGACGGGCTCGACGCCACCCGCAGGATCACCGAGGACGGCGGCCTCGACCAGGTGAAGGTGGTCATGCTCACCACCTTCGAACTCGACGAGTACGTCTTCGAGGCGCTCCGCTCGGGCGCGTCGGGCTTTCTCGTCAAGGACACCGAGCCGGAGGAACTGCTGCGCGCCGTCCGGGCGGTGGTGGACGGCGACGCGCTCCTGTCGCCCGGTGTGACGCGGCGGCTGATCGCGGAGTTCGCCTCGCGCTCCAAGGCGCCGGCGGCCTCGGACGGACTCGGTGAACTCACCGAGCGGGAGCGGGAGGTGATGGCGCTCGTCGGGATCGGGCTCTCGAACGAGGAGATCGCCCGCAGGCTGGTCGTCAGCCCGCTCACCGCCAAGACACATGTGAGCCGCACGATGGTGAAGCTCGGTGCCCGTGACCGGGCCCAACTGGTCGTCAGGGCCTACGAGTCGGGGCTGGTACGGCCCGGCTGGCTGGGCTGACGAACCGTCACGATCACGCCTCGCGCGGAGCGCGCGCGGGACCGGTCCGGTCGCTCAGCAGCCGGACGAACGCCCCGATGGCCGCCGACTGGATGAGCACGGAGGCGATGAGCGCCACGTAGCCGAACGTGGACGACGAGGCGAACGACTCGCCGACCATCGATCCACCGGCGAGGAAGAGGAAGACGGTGGGCGCGGCGAGGAAGTACAGCCACACTCCCGCGAACGACGCGTCGTCGTGGTGCACGAACAGCGTGTCGACGGCGACGAATACCGCCGTCGCGGCGACCACGGCGAGGTAGATCCGCGAGGCCCGGTTGCCGTAGACCAGCCGGGCGGGGCCTTGGGCGAGCCGGACCAGTGCGTTCAGGCGTCCTGACTTCATGATGGGTTTCTCCCGTGTCGGTTGAGTTCCTCCATCGTGGGACGGGCCGAACGGATGTGCCTGAGTACGGCTACTCATCCGTCCCGGCCGCCCCCCCCCTGGACCCCGGTGCCGGCCTACGGGTCAGTTGAGGGTGTCCGGGTCCGGGCCCGTACGCATGCCCCGGTCCAGCGCGTCGAGCGCGTCGATCTCCCGCGCGTCGAGTTCGAAGCCGAAGACGTCGAGGTTCTCGTGGATCCGGGCCTCGGTGACCGACTTGGGGATGACCACGTTGCCGATCTGCAGATGCCAGCGGAGCACGACCTGCGCCGGACTCCTGCCGTGCCGCGCGGCGATCGTGGTGACCGCGTCGTTTTTGAGGACGGCGCCCTGGGCGAGCGGGCTCCACGCCTCGGTGGCTATGCCGTGGCGCGCGTGGAAGTCGCGCGACTCGCGCTGCTGGAGGCCCGGGTGGAGCTCGATCTGGTTCACGGCGGGCACGACCGAGGCGGCCCCGAGCAGGCGCTCCAGGTGGGCGGGCCGGAAGTTGGAGACGCCGATGGCGCGGGTACGTCCGTCGGCGTACAGCTTCTCCAGCGCGCGCCAGGTGTCGAGGTAGCGGTCCCGGGCCGGGGTGGGCCAGTGGATGAGGTAGAGGTCGACGTGGTCGAGGCCGAGCTTGTCCAGGGAGGTCTCGAAGGCGGCGAGCGTGGAGTCGTAACCCTGGTCTGCGTTCCACAGCTTGGTGGTGATGAACAGCTCGTCGCGGGCGATGCCGGAGTCGGCGAGCGCCCGGCCCACGCCGCGCTCGTTGCCGTAGATCACGGCGGTGTCGATGCTGCGGTATCCGGCCTTGAGGGCGGTGGCGACGGCGGCGGTGGTCTCCTCGTCGGGGACCTGGAAGACACCGAAGCCGAGCTGGGGCATGGTCACGCCGTTGTTGAGGGTGACGGTGGGGATGGCGGTCATGGGGTACTCACTTGTCCTTCTCTGTTTCTGTTCTTCTGCGCGGGTCGATCCCGCTGGTCGCCGGTGGGCGACGGGGGTGGGTCGCGTGCGGTCAGCGTCGCGCCGCGACGGACCGCCGGGCCGGAGCCGGAGCCGGAGCCGGAACCTCGGCCGGTACGGCGGCGCGGCGCTCCAGGGTGCTGGAGACCACGGCGAGGACCAGGGCCGAGGCGGCGAGGGCCGCGCCGACCCAGTTGGGCGCGGTGTAGCCGAATCCGGCGGCGATGACGACACCGCCGAGCCAGGCGGCGAGCGCGTTGCCGAGGTTGAAGGCGCCGATGTTGACCGCCGACGCGAGGGTCGGCGCGCCGTGCGCGTAGTCCAGTACGCGCTTCTGCAGCGGTGGCACCGTGGCGAAGCCGAGGGCTCCGATCAGGAACACGGCGACGGCGGCTGTCGCCTTGTTGTGCGCACCCGCCGTGAACAGGGCCAGGACCACGGTCAGACCGCCGAGCGCGGTGAAGAGCATCGGCATGAGCTTGCGGTCGGCGAACCTCCCGCCGATCAGGTTGCCCACGACCATGCCGAGACCGAACAGGACCAGGAGCCAGGTCACGGACGATTCCGCGTAGCCGGCGACCTCGGTCATCATCGGCGCTATGTAGGTGACGGCCGCGAAGACGCCACCGAAGCCGAGCACCGTCATCGCCATGGCCAGCAGCACCTGTACGTGCTTGAAGGCGGCCAACTCGTGGCGCAGCCGTACGCCTTCGGGCTTCGGCGTGTCGGGTACGAGCTTGGCCACGCCGACCAGGCCGACGACACCGAGCGCGGCGACGATGAAGAAGGTGACCCGCCAGCCGGCGCTCTGCCCGACGAAGGTGCCCAGCGGCACGCCGACGACATTGGCGACGGTCAGGCCGGTGAACATCATGGAGATGGCGCCGGCCTTCTTCTCGGGGGCGACCAGTTCGGCGGCGACGACGGAGCCGATGCCGAAGAACGCGCCGTGCGCCAGCGAGGCGACCACCCGGCCGATGAGCATGACCGCGAAGACCGGTGCGACGGCCGAGATGACGTTGCCCACGATGAACAGACCCATGAGCAGCATCAGCATGTTCTTGCGGGACATCCTGGTGCCGAGGGCCGTCATGAGCGGGGCGCCGACCATGACGCCGAGGGCGTATCCGGTGACCAGGAATCCGGCGTGGGGCACCGAGACGCCGAAGTCGGCGGCGACATCGGGCAGCAGACCCATGATGACGAATTCGGTGGTTCCGATACCGAAGGCCCCGATGGCGAGAGCCAGGAGCGCGAGGGGCATGGGTGTGGCCTTCCGAGGCGAAGTTGCGGTAGCTCTTTATGAGCGGCCACAATAATTGCACACGCGCGTTAATTGCAAGCGCGGTATAGTTGCGTACGCCTGGCCGGCCGCCGAAGGCTCTCAAGGAAGGACGCGTGACAACGATGACCGCAACCGACCCCGCGCTCACCGCCCTCGCCCAGGGCTGGTGCGCGCTGTCCCTGCTCCACGGCAGGATCGAGTCGCACGTCGAGCGCGCGTTGCAGGCCGAGCACGGCCTGAGCGTGCGGGAGTACTCGCTGCTCGACGTCCTCAGCCGCCAGCACGACGGCGAGGGCGGTCATCTGCAGATGAAGCAGGTCGCGGACGCCGTCGTCCTCAGCCAGAGCGCCACCACCCGGCTGGTCACCCGACTGGAGGACCGGGGTCTGCTCGCCCGCTACCTGTGCCCGACCGACCGGCGCGGCATCTACACCAACGTCTCCGCCACGGGCCTCGCCCTGCTGGAGCAGGCCCGCCCGACCAACAACGAGGCGTTGCGCGAGGCCCTCGACGCCGCCGCGTCGGAGCCCGACCTGGCCCCGCTCGTACAGGTCGTCAGGCGGATGCCGCAGCCGGTCGAGGTCTGAGGGCCCCTCCGTCCTCCGTCCCGCCCTGCTGCCGGATGTAGGCAGTCTCAGTGACGCGGAACGGCCGGTGCGTCGGCCGGTGCGTCGGCCGGTACGCCCGCTCGCGCCCGATCGGCCGGGACGTCCGTGGGGAGCGCCGGTTCGGGCGCCGAGAGGTTGCGCGCCGCGTACGCGATGAGCGCGGCCGTGGCGGCCAGCAGGGCGACGGTGGTCAGCGCGACGGGCAGGGAGAACCAGTCGGCGAGGAAGCCGATCGCGGGCGGCCCCAGCAGCATGCCGCCGTACCCCAGCGTGGACGCGGCGGCGACGCCGCTCGGACCCGCGAGCGCGCCCGCCCTGGCCACGGCCACCGGAAAGATGTTGGCGAGGCCGAGTCCCGTGACGGCGAAGCCGGCCAGCGCGAGCCAGGTCGTCGGCGCGAGGGCGCCGAGGAGCATGCCGAGCGAGGCGAGCAGGCCGCCGGCGACCAGCGTGCGGGTCTGACCGAGCCGTTCGAGCAGCGCCGTACCGGACAGGCGCCCCACCGTCATGGCGAGGGCGAAGAGGGAGTACCCGGCGGCGGCGAGCCCGGCGCCGGCGTCCAGGTCCTGGGCCAGATGCAGCGCGCCCCAGTCGGCGAGGGCACCTTCCCCGTACGCGGTGCACAGCGCGATCACGCCGAAGAGAACGACGAGCCGGCGCGTACGCCGGTCGAGCCGCCGGGGAGCCGGCGTCCCCTTCGAGGGGGCGGCGGGACCGGCTGCGGCGGGCACCGTGTTGCGCAGCAGCGAAGGACCGGCCAGTGCCGTGACGAGCAGGCCGACGCCGGTGAGGGCGAGAAGGTGCGTCGAGACGGACAGGCTGCCGGCCACCAGACCGCCGAGTCCCGCGCCCGCCATGCCTCCCAGGCTGAACGCGGCGTGGAAGCTGGACATCACGGGGCGGCGCAGTACGGCGACGAAGTCGACGGCCGCGCTGTTCATCGAGACGTTGAGTGAGCCGTACGCGGCACCGAAGACGAGCAGGACCAGGCCGAGCGTCAGCGCCGAGTGCGTCTGCGCGGGCAGGGCGATGCTCAGGGCCAGCAGCGGCATGCTGACCACGGTCACCGGATGGCTGCCGACCCGCTTGCACATCCGCCCCGTGAACATCATCGTCACCACGGCCCCGGCGGACACCCCCAGGAGGGCCAGACCGAGGTCGCTCGCCGACGCGCCGGTCTGCTGCTTGATGGCGGGGATACGGACCACCCAGCCGGCGAAGAGGAAGCCGTCCAGGGCGAAGAACACGGTCAGGCTGATACGGAGGCGGGCGAGGCGGGACAGCGAGGCGTCGGTGGCGGGATCTCCGCCGCGGCCCCCCGATATGGCCGTCCGGAGTTTGTTTAGGTTCGGCACAAAAGAAGGATAGGGGCTCGGGGCCGATCCGTACAAGACGGCGGTTCACCGCCGGGATCATGGGAGACTCACCCATATGAACGGCAAGGCGACGACGACCAGAACACGACTGGAGAGAGGCCGCAGCGCGCTCGGCCCCGCACTGGAACTGGTTCACACGGGCCGCGCGCCCACCCGCGCCGTGCTCACCACCGAACTGGGCGTCACCCGCGCGACAGCGGGCGCCGTCGCCGCCGAACTGGAAGCACTCGGCCTGATCCGGGTCGACTCCCGCCCCGGCGCCGCGGCCGGTTCCCAGGGCCGCCCCTCGCACCGCCTCTCCGTGGACGACACCGGCCCCGTGGTCCTCGCCGCCCAGGTGCACGCCGACGGCTTCCGCGCCGCCCTGGTCGCCCTCGGCGGCCGTACGGTCGCCACGGCGCCCGGCTCCGTGATCGTCTCCTCTGACCCCGCCCAGGTGCTCCGCGCCGTCGTCGCGGAGGGCGCCGCCCTCCTGCGCGAGAGCGGACGGCGCTGCGTCGGCGCCGGACTCGCCGTCCCGTCGGCGGTCGCCGAACCGGAGGGCACCGCGCTCAACCCGCTGCACCTCGCCTGGCCCGCGGGCGCCCCCGTACGCGCCCTCTTCGTCGAACAGGTACGCGCCGCCGGCATCGAGGGCCCCGCCTTCACCGGCAACGACGTCAACCTGGCGGCCCTCGCCGAACACCGGCACGGCGCGGGCCGGGGCGCCGGTCAACTCCTCTGTGTCGCCACGGGACATCGCGGTGTCGGCGGCGCGCTCGTCGTGGACGGCCGTCTGCACACGGGCAGTTCGGGGCTGGCGCTCGAAGTCGGCCATCTGACCGTCAACCCCGAAGGCAGGCCCTGCCATTGCGGCAGCCGCGGCTGTCTCGACGTCGAGACCGACCCGCTGGCGTTCCTCGACGCGGCCGGCCGGGACCCCGGCCCCGAGGTGTCGCTGCTCCAGCAGTCGCGCGACCTGCTCCGTACGGAGTACGCGGACCGGTCCGTACGCGCGGCGGCCGAGGAACTGATCGACCGACTCGGCCAAGGGCTCGCCGGACTCGTGAACATCCTCAACCCGGACCGTGTCATCCTCGGCGGCCTGCACCGCGAACTGCTCGACGCCGACCCGGCTCGGCTACGCGCCGTCGTCGCCGACCGCAGTCTGTGGGGCCGCAGCGGGAGCGTGCCGATCCTCCCCTGCACGCTCGACCACAACAGCCTCGTCGGCGCCGCCGAACTGGCCTGGCAGCCGGTCCTGGACGACCCCCTGGCCGCACTTGCCTGACGGTCCCGGCCCCGATCGCGCGGCCCGCCCGGACCCACCGCCCGGACCCACCGTCCGAACCCGCCGCGTGACCCATGCCCCGGCCCCACCACCCGTCCGGCCGCACCACGGACGGTCCGGCGCGTCATCGCGGGTAGGTCACCACCCATGACCGAGAAGCCGTCCGGCAGCGAGCCCCTGCCGCCCCCGCCACGCTGGTTCCAGCGCCTCGACCGGTGGCTGCGCGCCTCGCCGCTCGGGCTCACCTGGACCCGCGGGCGCGAGATGGAGCTGATGCACCGGGCCATGGGCTTCGCGGCGCTCGGATTTCTCACCCTCGTACCGGTGCTGGTGCTGGTCGCGGCGGCCCAGCCCGAGAGCGGCCACGGCTTCGCGCGCTGGCTCGGCCAGGCCATCGGCGTCACCCGCGAGTCCCAGCTGCAGGTCGAGCGGCTGTTCGGCGTGCCGGACACGGCACTCCAGCGCACCACCGCCTTCGGCCTCGCCGCGCTGGCCGTCTTCGGACTGACCTTCGGCTCCGCCGTCCAGACCGGCTACGAGAAGGTCTGGGACCTGCCCACCGCGCGCTGGCACACCATGTGGCGGCATGTCGTCTTCCTCGCCGTGCTGGTCGCCGCGCTGCTCGGCTTCGTCAACACGCCCTCCCCCTCCGGCGACATCACCGGCCCGCTCACGGTCATCGTGATCGACGTCATCGGCACGTTCCTGTTCTTCTGGTTCGCCCAATGGGTCCTGCTCGGCGGGCGCGTCCGCTGGGACGCGCTGCTGCCGGGCGCCGTCGCCACCACTCTCGGCCTGCTCGGTCTGCGGGGCTTCTCGCAGCTCGTCTTCTCGCCGCTGATCGCCTCCAGCGCCGTCACCTACGGCCCGTTCGGGACCGTCCTGGTCCTTCAGTCCTGGCTCGTCGGTGTCGGATTCGTCGTCTACGGAGGGGCGCTGGTGGGCCGTCTCGCCCACGAAGGCCGGGTGTTCCGCCGGCTGAAGGACCTCGACGAGAGCTGACTCCCTCCGTTCGGCCCACCGGGGGAGCAGCCGGGCAGGGCCCGCGTACTCCCCGCGAGGTACTCGTACTGCCGCTGGCCGTACGACGACCCGGACCCCCTTCCCGCGCGACTCTCGGAAGCGACGGAGAAAGACGGAGAAGAGTCGCGAACCGAGGAGTTGACCGAGATGAACACCTTCGCCGACAGTGGCGGACCCGGCCCCTGGATCCTGCTGTTCCCGATCGTCTGGGCAGCGGTGATCGTCGGTGGCATCACCCTCCTGCGCCGCACCGTCCGGCGCGGACGCCGGGGCGGACCCCCGTGGCGATCCGGCGGTTTCGGGCGCGACGCGCGGGACGCCCGGGACGTACGGGAGACGGCCGACACGCACCACGCGCAGTCACCGATCGCCCTGCTGGGCCGCCGGTTCGCCGCCGGTGAGATCGACGAGGACGAGTACTGGCGCCGGCTGTCCGTCCTGGACGAGCAGTTCGGCCGTACGGGCAAGGGCGGTGCCGCGTGAGCACCACCAAGGCGGCCACCGCCACCGCCGGCCCCAACGTCGCCCGGGTCGTCGACGCCGTGAAGGTCTACGGCAGGGGCGACACGGAAGTGAGGGCCCTGGACGGGGTGAGCGTCGACTTCCCGGTCGGCCGCTTCACCGCGATCATGGGGCCCTCGGGCTCCGGCAAATCCACACTCATGCACTGCGCGGCCGGACTCGACACACTCACCTCCGGCGCCGCGCTCATCGGCGACACCGACCTGAGCACGCTGGACGACCGCGGACTGACACTGCTGCGCCGCGAACGCGTCGGCTTCGTCTTCCAGGCGTTCAACCTCATCCCGACCCTCACCGTCGCCGAGAACATCACCCTCCCGATGGACCTCGCCGGCGCCCCGCGCGACGACGAGTGGTACGACGCCCTCATCGACACCGTCGGGCTGCGCGACCGCCTGCACCACCGGCCCGGCGAACTCTCCGGCGGCCAGCAGCAACGTGTCGCGGTGGCCCGCGCCTTCGCGGGCAGCCCCGACGTCGTCTTCGCGGACGAGCCGACCGGCAATCTCGACTCGCGCTCCGGCGAGGAGGTCCTGCGGCTGCTGGGCGGCACCGTACGCCGTACGAACCGCACGGTCGTGATGGTCACGCACGACCCGGTCGCCGCCGCCCACGCCGACGAGGTCGTCTTCCTCGCCGACGGACGGCTCGTGGACCGGATGACGGACCCGACGGCCGAGCGCGTGCTAGACCGGCTGAAAGCCTTCGACACCACGACGAACATCACCCCCGCGACCCAGGGGGCGCGGTCATGAGCGGGACACGCGCCTCGCTGCGTATCAGCGTCTCCTCGCTCCGCGCGCACAAGCGGCGCTTCGCCGGGACCTTCACCGCCGTCCTGCTCGGCGTGGCCTTCCTGACCGGCACCCTCGTCATGGGCGACACCCTGCGCGGCAGCTTCGACACCATGTTCGGCGAGGCCGCGGGCGGCACCGACGCCGTCGTCCGCGGCGCCGACGTCGTGACCGTGCCCGGTGACGCGCTCGGCACCCGCGAACCGGTCGACACCGCCCTGATCGAGCGGATCGAGAAGGTCCCCGGCGTCGCCGCCGTCGCACCCAGGATCGAGGGCGCGGGACAACTCGTCGGCTCCGACGGCGAACCCGTCGGCGGCCAGGGCCCGCCCACCGTCGCCGGCAACTGGATCGACGACGCCCGGCTCAACCCCTACCGGCTCGCCGCCGGACGGCTGCCGCGGAAGAGCGGCGAGGTCGTGCTCAACCGGGGCGCCGCCGAGGCGGGCAAGCTGGAGATCGGCGACACCACCGTGCTCCGCACGCCTGACCCCGTACGCGTGACGGTCGTCGGACTCGCCACGTTCGGCGGCGAGGACGGCATGGCCCAGGTCACCTACACGGGAATGACCAGGGCCGACGCGGAGAAGTACCTCATGCCCAAGCCCGGCGAGGCGTCGAGCATCCAGGTGCGCGCCGGCCCCGGCACCGGCCAGAAGGAACTCGTGGACTCCCTCCGCACCGTCCTGCCGTCCGGCGTGGAGGCGATCACCGGACAGCGGTCCGCCGACGAGAACCAGGAAATGATCTCCGGACAGTTCCTGAGCCTGTTCACCACACTGCTGCTCGTCTTCTCCGGCATCGTGCTGCTCGTCGCGACCTTCTCCATCCACAACACCTTCGCCATCGTCGTGGCCCAGCGCACCCGCGAGAACGCGCTGCTGCGGGCCCTCGGCGCCTCCCGGCGCCAGGTCGTGGGCGCCACGCTCGCCGAGGCGACCGTCGTCGCGCTGGTCGCCTCGGCCGTCGGACTCCTCGGCGGCATCGGCGTCGCCGCCGGGATGCGGGCCCTGTTCCCGGTCATCGGATTCCCCTTCCCCGAGGGGGCGTTGGTGATCAGCGGGCTCTCGATGCTGCTGCCGCTCGCCGTCGGCGTGGTCGTCTGCCTCGGCTCGGCGCTCCTGCCCGCCGTACGGGCCGGGCGCACCGCACCCCTGGCCGCGCTGCGCGAGACGGCCGTCGACGACTCGGCCGCCTCCAGGACCAGAGCCGTCGTCGGTACGGTGCTCGGCCTGGCCGGGATCGCCACGATCCTGGTCGGCGTGTTCGCCGCACCGTCCCTCGTGCTCGCCGGAACGGGAGCCGTCCTCGCACTCGCCGCCTTCGTGGTACTCGGCCCGGTGGCCTCCTCCTACGCCGTGAGGCTCCTGGGCGGGCCCCTGGACCGGCTGCGCGGTGTCTCGGGCGCCCTGGCCAGACGCAACGCCCTGCGCAGCCCCAAGCGCACGGCGGCGACCGCCACCGCGCTGATGATCGGCGTCGCCGTGGTGTCCCTGTTCACGGTCTTCGGCGCCTCGCTCAAGGCCACCATGGACCAAACGGTGTCCCGTTCCTTCGCCGGGGACCTCGCGGTCAGCGTGCCTGCGTTCGGCGGCGGTGGCAGCGGGCTGAGCCCCAGACTGACGCCCGCCCTGGCCGAACTCCCCGAAGTGGGCTCGGCCGTGGGGCTCGGCAGGGGAGTGGCGAAGGTCGACGGGGACGGCCGTCAACTGACCGTCACCGAACCGGCCGCGCTCGCCGAGGGATTCGAACTCGGGTCAGTGGACGGCTCGTTCGACGGATTCGGCACCAAAAACATCGCCGTGTCGCGGTCGCAGGCCGACGACCGGAAGCTGAGCACCGGCGATACGACACAACTCACCTTCACCGACGGCCGGAAGGAGACCTTCACGGTCAAGGCGGTCTTCGAGCGGTCCGAACTCGCCGGCGACTACGTCATCACCCGCGCGGCCTGGGCCCCGCACCGTACCCAGGACGCGGACACACTCGTCTCCGTCACCTTCGAGGACGGGGTGCCCGCCGCCGAGGCCAGGGCCGCCGTGGAGAGGACGGCGGCGACGTTCGGCGATCCGGACGTCCAGACGCGCGACGAGTACGCGCGGACCTCCGCCGGAGCCATCGACATGATGCTCACCCTGATCTACGCGCTGCTCGCCCTCGCCGTGGTCATCGCGCTCCTGGGCATCGCCAACACCCTCACCCTCGCCGTCCACGAACGCACCAGGGAACTGGGCCTGTTGCGCGCGGTCGGCCAGACCAGGGCGCAGCTGCGGGCGATGGTCCGCTGGGAGTCCGTGCTGGTGGCCGCGTTCGGTACGGCGGGCGGACTGGCACTCGGCGGGCTGCTCGGCTGGGTCGTCGTCAAGGCGTCCGAGGGCGCGGGGGACACGGCCTTCGCCTTCGCCGTGCCGCCGGTGCAGCTGGTACTCGTCGGCGTGGTCGGGCTGACGGCCGGTGTGATCGCGGGCTGGCGGCCCGCGCGCAGGGCGGCCCGCCTGGACGTGCTGCGCGCCATCGCCACCGAGTGACGTGGTGGCGCCGGGCTCGGTCGCGCCGTGACGCGGTGGTGCCGTGACGCTGTTGCGCCGTGACGCGCCGGGGCAGGGCGCCCCCCGCCCGGTCAGCCGACGACGGCTGACCGGGCGGCGGTATGTTCGCGCTTCCCGGCCACGGCGCGGATGCCCGCGAAGGGACCGTCCGCGAAGGGGCCGGACGAGAAGGGACCCGACGAGAAGGAGGGGCCCGTGAAGGGGCCGTCCGTCGTCGCGCCGTACAGCGGATGCCGGGGCGGAGCGGCGCTCGACGGGGCGGGAAGCGTGAACCAGATGACCTTCCCCGTGTCACCCTCCGCGCGTGCGCCCCAGCTCTCGCTGACCGCCTCGATCAGGGCGAGACCGCGCCCGCACATGTCGAGCGGGTCGGCCTCCTTGACGGTCGGCAGGCGCGGATCGTGGTCGTGGACCGCGACCGTGAGCCGGTCGAGCAGGAGTTTGATGTCGACGGTGCACATCTTGTCCGGCTGTGCGTGCCGGTGGACGTTGGTCAGCAGCTCGGTGACACCGAGCGCCGCATGGTCGATGAGTGGGTCGAGCTGCCAGTAGCGCAACTGCGCGGAAACGATTCTGCGGACCTGGCGGATCCGCGACGGCAGGGCCTGGAGCTCCACCGTGCACTGCCTGCTCGGCTGGCTGATCACGGCTGCGACTCCCCGATTGAGGTCCGGAAGAAGGCATGGATCACATCCAGCAGCTCACTCGCGAGCTCGCTGCTGTCTTGCCCGGCGGGGCTGGATCGCAGCGTCACCACCGGTTCACCCTGAGTGATGTACACCAGAGTGAACCACGCGGTACGGGACCGCAACTCGCGCGCCGTGACCGCCCCGGCTCCGGGGCAGGCCACGGCGCCCGGCGTCAGGTCTTCGCCGTACTCGCCCTGCGTACGGTCTCCAGGAAGCGCCCGGCCAGCAGCCGGCCCTCCGGTCGGTGGCCGTCCCCGCCCATGGTCAGCCGGTAGCGCTTGCCGTTCACGGTCGCCACCGTGCTGTCGTCACCCCGGAACCACGGCCTCGCCGCCTGCACCGCCCGTAGGGGCGCACTGTCGATGACCCGTCCGTAACTGGTCAGAAGCGCCAGTCTGCCGTCCTGGATGAGCACCCGGCCCGCTTTGGTGAGCGAGCGGGGCCAGCGCTCTATCTCGACGCCGCTCGCGCTGAACTCCGGTTCCGCCACGGCTGATCCGCCCCCTTCGTGCTGTTCCCTGTAGGGAAGTCTGCACAACTCGACGCGCGGACGCCAGAGCGACTTCCCCGCCAGCCCCTGACGACACGTCACGACCCTTCACCACCGTCGCCGGACGCCCGGCGAGCCTCGCGTCCAAGGCGCGGCTATGGATACCCAAAGGCACGGTTTGCGCAGGTCGAGGGCTTACTGTTGCGCCGGGACACGAGCCCCGGCACGGGAACGGGCGGGACGAGGGACGGCGCGCATGACGGAGCAGCAGCAGACCATCGACGTCAACCGCGGCGACCCCGCGTACCGTGCCTGGCTCAAGGAGGCCGTACGCAAGGTCCAGGCCGACGCCAACCGCTCGGCCGACACCCACCTCCTGCTCTTCCCGCTGCCGGAGAGCTGGGGCATCGACCTGTATCTGAAGGACGAGTCCACCCACCCGACCGGCAGTCTCAAGCACCGCCTCGCCCGCTCGCTGTTCCTGTACGGGCTCTGCAACGGCTGGATCCGCCCCGGAAAGCCGGTCATCGAGGCGTCCAGCGGCTCGACAGCGGTCTCGGAGGCGTACTTCGCGAAGCTGATCGGTGTCCCGTTCATCGCGGTCATGCCGCGCACCACCAGCCCCGCGAAGTGCCGGCTCATCGAATTCCACGGCGGGAGCTGCCACTTCGTGGACGACTCGCGCAGGATGTACGAGGAGTCGGCGAACCTCGCCGCCGAGACCGGCGGCCACTACATGGACCAGTTCACGTACGCGGAGCGGGCCACCGACTGGCGCGGCAACAACAACATCGCCGAATCGATGTACCAGCAGCTGAGGTTGGAGCGCTACCCGGAGCCCGCGTGGATCGTGGCGACGGCCGGCACCGGCGGCACGTCGGCGACCGTCGCCCGCTATGTGCGCTACATGCAGTACGACACCATGGTCTGCGTCCCGGACCCGGAGAACTCCTGTTTCTTCGACGGCTGGACCCGCCGCGACCCGCAGGCGTGCAGTGACCGCGGCTCACGGATCGAGGGCATCGGCAGACCCCGCATGGAGCCGAGCTTCGTGACCGGAGCCATCGACCGGATGATGAAGGTGCCGGACGCGGCGAGCATCGCCGCCGTACGCGTCCTGGAGCGCACCATCGGCCGGAAGGCGGGGGGTTCGACGGGCACCGGGCTGTGGAGCGCGCTGAGGATCGTCTCGGAGATGGTGGCCGACGGCCGCAAGGGCAGTGTGGTGACGCTGATCTGCGACCCGGGCGACCGCTACCTCGACAAGTACTACTCCGACGACTGGCTCGCCGCGCAGGGCATCGACATCGCGCCGTACACCGCGACGATCGAGGACTTCCTGCGGACGGGCGTCTGGCCGGACTGAACGGCGCGGCGTAGAGCGGCCCGGCACTGAACGGCACTGAACGGCACGCGGCTCTCTGTTTCCCCGGGGTTTCCGGGACGCCCGGGACCGGCGCGCGTTGTTGCGCCCCGGTAAGAAGATCGCGACGTTCGCTCGCGACCGCTGACGCGCCCGCGAAGCCTCCGTACAGTCACTCCGCACCGGCCGGACCACCCCTCCGGACCTGGCCTTTCGCCCGCACGATCACCGTGCCGGAGGCCGCCCCGGACCACAGGAGACCCCATGAACGCCCCCGCCTTCGACCCGGGCGACGCCAGGAGGACCCTCGTCGCGGCCCTCGGGCGCCGCGGCTTCCTGCGCGCCGCCACCGCCGTGACAGCCTCCTCGTCGGCGGCGGTGGCCCTCTCGCCGGGGCAGGCGCGGGCGACCGGGTCCGACAGGGCCCCCACGACCACGACCCCGTTCCCGAAGGAGATCCTCCACCCCGGCAGGGGAGCGGTCCACGGCAAGCACTACCTGCCGTCGCTCCCGGACCAGATCCGCTGGGGATACGTTCCCGCGCTCGACGCGACGCCGGTGCTGCGGATGCGTTCCGGGGAGACGGTGACCGTCGACTCGCTCTCCCACGAGGGCCTGCTGGAGGACCAGGGACGGGACCCCGTCGCCTACTTCGCCGGCCACGGCGTGCGCGCCGACCGGGTGCTCCGCGACGCGATCGCGGTGGCCCGCGACTACACGAGGAGTCCGCGCGACTTCGACGTCGACGGCCCGCACGTCGTCACCGGCCCGATTCACGTCAAGGAGGCGCGGCCCGGCGACGTACTGAAGATCGACATGCTGTCCATCCTCCCGCGCGTGCCCTACGGCGTCGTGACGAGCCGCCACGGCAAGGGCTCCCTCGCCCGTCAGTCCGACGGCTCGGCCCCGGCCGGGACCACCCTCGGCGAGGTCATGCCGCCGGTGTCGACGGACGGCCGGCCCGACGAGGACCCCGCCGACTACGGGAACGTCTCGCACTTCACGCCGGTCCGCCGGGGCAAGGGCAAGGCCCTCAACGGCGTGCTGCCGATGGGCGGTTCGGGTGAGGTGGCGTTCCCGCTCAACCCCCACATGGGCATGATGGGCGTCGCCTACGCGGCCGGGGACACGCTCACCGCGCCGCAGCTCAACTCCATACCGCCGACCCTCGGGGGCGGCAACATCGACATCAACCTCCTTACCCAGGGCGCCACTTTCTACCTTCCGGTCTTCGCCGAGGGCGCGCTGTTCTACACCGGCGACCCCCATATGGCCATGGGCAACGGCGAGGTGGCGCTCACCGCGATGGAGGGTTCCCTGCGCACGACCTTCCGGCTGACCGTGTGCGAGCGGGGCTCCGGCGACGCCCCGTCCGTCGCCTTCACCTACCCCTTCGCCGAGACGCCCGACGCGTGGGTGCCGGTGGGCCTGTCCGACCCCGACGGCATCCGGAACGGCCAGGTCGGCGATCTCGACATCGCCATGCGACGCGCCGTGGTCAACGCGCTCGACTTCCTCCGGAACGACCTGGGCATGAGCCGTTCGGTGGCGTACGCCTATCTCTCGGCAGCCGCGGACTTCCAGGTGTCGCAGGTGGTGGACCGTACGGTCGGCGTACACGGAGTGATCAGGAAGAGCCACTTCGACGACAGGCACTAGCTGTCTGTACCGCGATCCCGCTCGTCTCGCCGACCGACTCGGCCGACGCGCCACACCGTGGCCGTCGGCGACGGTCCGGTCAGCGTGTCCGCGACGTACAGCCCCTCGGGCGCGGGGCGTTCAGCGTACGGCGGGGAGTGGTGCGCCGTCGGTCAGTCTTCCCGTCAGGTTCACGGAGCTGTCCCGGGGTGCCCGGACCGCCAGCGTCCTGGCCCGTTCGTCCGCCCGGACCGCGCCCGTGGCGGTGATCCGTGTGACGTCGCGGCTGCCCGCCGCCAGCAGGAACCAGGTGCCCGAGGGTGCCCGCCAGTGCGTCCCGGCCAGTACGTGCTGGCCGAACCTGCTGCACGACGCCGTGTCCCGGTCCTCGGCCACCACCGTGCCCGGTTCGACGGGCGACGAGGCGGGCTGCTGGAACTGCACCATGATCCGGCCGGGGCCGCGCCAGGAGTCGGCCCGGGTGCAGACCCACGTCGACCGCGCGCCGGTCTCCGGCAACTTCTGCTCGGCGAAAGCCCAGTTGTTGACCGCCCGTACGCCGGATCCCCGCAGGCTCCTGAGCGAGCACGCCGTACGTGCCCAACTGACCAGCGCCGTATCGCCGGTGGCCTCACGCGGCTGACGCGCGGGCGCGCCGGCGCCCGGCAGCGGGGTGTACGTCAGATGCGCGGGCGAGAGGTCCCCGAGATCGGTGACGAGGAACGCGTGCCGCTCCACGATCTTCTCCGAGGAGCGCAGTCGCAGCACCGGCCAGGACGAGCAGCTTTCGCCTGTCGGCGGCGCCGGCACCGGACCGGTGACACCGTCCTTCGAGACGTCGAGGTCCCCGGCGGGCGTGTCGGGCGCGAGCAGGTCCCGGGTCGTGGACTCGGCGATCCACGGCGCGAGGACATAGCGCACACCGTCCGGACGACGGCTCACGACCACGGCCGCCGCCGTCGTCACGTCGGCGTCATCCGTACGGGCGAAGTCCAGGGCCCGCGCCCCGTCGCCCGACAGCGGCTCGGCGTACCGCGCCACCCGCTGACCGTCGTGCAGCAGGACCACCGCGGCGCCGTCGACCTCGCCCGCGTACAGCAGTCGTGGCGGCTGCGTGGGCGGCACCGTGGCCGTTCCCGTGGTCGCCGAGACCCGGACCGCCGGGCCCGGCCTGCCCCAGACCCGCAGCGCCCGCTCCAGCAGTGCCGCGTCGCCGGTACGGTCGCCGCGCGCCGGCCAGACGGAGAAGTCCACCCGCGAGGTGTCGGACCAGGCGTCGTCGTCCGCCCGCTCCAGAAGCGCCGGGTCCAACGCCCGCGCCAGGGCCGCGCCGTCGGCCCTGCCCGCGACGGCCGGCGGCTCCGGCCCGTCGTGGTCCGGGATGGCCAACAGCACCGTGCCCGCCAGCGCCACGACCACGACCGCCGCGCCGGCCACGCGCGCACGGTGCCTGCGCCGCAGCAGGTCCGTCGGCCGGGTCTGCACCGTGCAGGGGTCGAACTCCGGTGCGCCCAGCAGCGCTTCGGTCCGCCCGCCACGCTCCGACGCCAGCCGTTCGGCGGTCCGCAGGGCGCCCGCCGGGTCCCGTACCCCGGCCGCCGTCAGCAGCGCGCGGACCTCGGCCGGCTCCATGCCCTCCAGCACGCGCAGCGCCAGCGCGGCACGGGCGGCCGATCCGACGGCGAACAGCGCTTGGTCCAGGGCCAGTTCCTCGCTGCCGCCGGCGCGCGGGAACAGCCGCAGCCCCGCGACGGCGGGCAGCCGCGGCAGCCGCCGGGAGACGAACGCGCGCCAGTTGCGGGGCCGGCCGTCCCGGTCCAGTGCGTCCCGGACGACCCGTTCACGTATCCAGGCGAACGCGGCACCCGTCGTGCCGCGCTGCGCGGGCACGGGGGAGGACACGGCACCCTTGCGCGACCGGGGCAGGACGCGCTGGACCACCGCGTGCGCCGCCAGAACCCGCCGGTGGCGGCCGAGACGTGGCGGGAGGGTGAGGTAGGCCAGCCGTACGAGCCGTGGATAGTGCTCGACCAGGGCGGCCTCCGCCTCGTCGACGCCGGGGCGCTTCCCAGGCAGGGTGTCGTCGGTCGCTCGCCGGTGTGTCGGCATCGGGCTCTGCCCTTCCGAGGTGCGGATGCGCGGTCACTCGACGGGGAAACGAGTGAATCGTGCGAACGTCACACCGGACGTACGGGCGGCACTCGGACAACTGCCCGACCGTTCACGGGAATCGAGCGCGCTCAGCGCCCCTGACCACGCAGAAGACCGTCGACGACCCGGCCGAAGACGACACGTCCCGTCCGCGCGGTCACCCGGTCGAGGAAGCGCGGCAGGAAGCCGACACGCAGCTCCTCCGCCCAGCACACCACCGTGCGACCCTCGGGCGGCGACGCCGATGTCGTTGCAGGTGCCGTCTCCGTGATCTCGATCTCGGCCCAGCCCGTGATCACACGGCCACGCTTCTCCAGCCGGCAGCGCCCGGGACGCCCCGCCCCGGGCGGCTCCCACCGCACGATCTCCATCGGATCGTCGAACCCCGCCCGCCCGAGTCCGGTACGCGCCACGAACACCGTCCCGGTCCCGGTCGGCCCCGGTGTCTCCACCACGATCCGCGTCAGCGGCACCCGGCGCCCGTGCGCCGGCCAGTCGGTGATCCGCCGCCACGCCTCGTCGGCGGGCAGCGCGGTACGGCGTACGACACGGAAGACGCTCACTCGCCGGCCGATTCCCCGGCGACCACCAGTCCGGGCAGATGCTCCATGATCTCCTCACGCGCCTCGGGCGACAGCCCCGCGTCCGTGACCAGGGTGTCGACCTGGTCCAGCGTCGCGAACGAACTCAGCCCCACCGTCCCCCACTTGGTGTGGTCGGCGACCACCACCACCCGGCGCGCGGAGCGTACGAAGCGGCGGTTCGTCTCCGCCTCCGCCAGATTCGGCGTGGACAGACCCGCCTCGGCGGAGATCCCGTGCACACCCAGGAACAGCACGTCGAAGTGGAGCGAGCGGATCGCCTGGTCGGCGACCGGGCCGACCAGTGAGTCCGACGGCGTACGGACCCCACCCGTGAGGACCACGGTGGCCGCGCCCGCGCGCTGACCGCCCGACGTACCGGCGGGCCGCGCGGCGTGGAACACGTCGGCGACCCGTACCGAGTTCGTCACCACCGTCAGATCGGGCACGTCCAGCAGATGGTGCGCCAGGGCGTACGTGGTGGTGCCACCCGACAGCGCGATCGCCCGGCCGGGCACGGCCATGGCGGCGGCCGCCCGCGCGATGTCCTCCTTCGCGCTCAGCTCCAGCTCCGACTTGGCCTCGAAACCCGGCTCGTGCGTGCTCGCCTCCACCACCGGGACGGCGCCGCCGTGCACCTTCTCGATGACACCGAGCCGGGCGAGCGCGTCGAGGTCCCGGCGGACCGTCATGTCGGAGACGTTGAGTTTGCGCGTCAGCTCGTTGACCCGGATACCGCCGCGCCGCCGTACCTCGTCGAGGATCAGGGCCCGTCGCTGTTCCGCGAGGAGGTTCTGGTTGTCGCTCACCACCGGGGCCTGTCCTTCCACGTCGGCGTCGTCCGCGGCCGCCGTACACAGCTGATCATCAGGGTTCCTCATCCTCCCACGGTGTTGGGCCCCGTACGCAGGTGTCGGCCCGCCCCGGCCCGGGGAGAGTCGCTGATGGACGGTCACCGCCCGCGAGACCACCCGGAGAGCCGAGTCATCGACGTGTCCCCTGAGCCCCCTGTACGCAGCGGCGACGGCGCCGCGCTCGAACTGCTGGTCCACGGCGTCGGCGGCGCCACCCCGCAGGAGATGCTCGCCGATCCGTACACGGTGCGGATCACGGGCGACGAGACGGCGGCCATCTACCGGCGCCCCGTCGACGAGGAGGCCGAGGCCCACCCCGAGCGGTACGAGGACGGGCCGGTGCCCGAGGCGTACTGCTGGTCCAACCTCACCTCCGGCAACGGCACCCGCGCCCTGTGGCTGCTGCTGCTTCCCTTCATGGTCGTCAACCTCGCCCACTGGATGCGCCCGGCGACCAACGGACTCGCCAAGACACAGCGGCTGTACGGCGTGCTGGTACGGCTGCTCGCCCTCACGCTCACCGTGCTGCTCACCGCCGGCGCCTGCGAGGTCGCGCTCGACCTGGTGGCCTGGCAGTGCGCGGGCGCCGCCGGCTGCGCGGACGACCGGGCCTGGCTCGGCTTCCTGTCCGCCGCGCGGGACGGCTGGTGGGCGCAGCCCGGCCGCCGCCTCGCGCTGGCCGCCCTGCTGCCGGCCGCGCTGGTGGGTCTCCTCTGGTATCTGTCCAACCGGACCTGGAGCGCCTACGAGGCCCAGCGCCCGCCGACCGACACCGTTCCCGGCGGGAGCCTGCCGGGGCCGGAGCGGGAGGCCGCGACCGCCACCGACGCCACGGACGCCTACGAAGGACCGGCCGAGCCCACCCCCGAGCCCGCGCCCGAGGCCGGCCGCGCGCCGACCGTCCGACCCGCGCTCGCCAGGCCCGGCTTCTGGTACGGCCGCAGGCTCGTCGCACGCCTGCGCGCCGCGCACACCGCCGCCGGATTCCTCACCGTCGCGGGCGCGGTCACCGGCGCCGCCGCCCGCTACGACCGCGGCGCTTCGAGCACCGCCCGCGAGAGCGTCGGCTGGCTCCTCCAGGCAACTCTCGTCGCCGGCGCCCTCGTTGTGCTCTGGGTGGTGTGCAGCAGGGGCCGCAGCGAGCGCAGGCGCGACGGCACCCTCGACAAGGCGCTCATCAGCCGGCTGCCCGCCGGCTCCCTCGTCCTGCTCGGCCTCGCGGTCGTGTACGCCGCCTGGTCCCGCCCCGGCTGGATCTCCTCAGGCACCCTCCCGGGCGCCATCACGTTCCCGGTGCTCGTCCTCGCCCAGGGCGCCCTCGTCGTCGCGCTCGCGGGGGCGGCCCTCGTCCTGCACCGCCGCGCCCCGCACGCCAGGATCGCGCTGTACGGCCTCGGCGGCCCCGCCGTCGCCATGCTGGCCTGCGCCCTGGCCGGGGTCATGACCGGCGGCGTGGCGCAGCGCGTCGGCGACTGGCTCGACGGGTCGGGCACCCCCGGCATGGGGGAGGGCTCGATCGCCGGACCGCCGGTGCTGCTGAGCTGGCAGGCGGCCGTCATCCCCGTGCTGCTCGTGCTCCTGCTGATCCCGGTCGTCGTCCTCGCCGTACGCACCGTGCGCACCGGCCGTCGCCTCGCGCCCGTCGTGGAGGCCGAGTACGGGTCGCGGGAGAAGCAGGTCACACCGGACTCCGTCCGTACCCGCCGGATCGCCGGTGCCCGCGCCCGCGCCGAACTCACCGACGCGGCGCCCTGGTTGGTCGGACTCGTCTCCGGCGCGACGCTCCTGCTCGGGATCGGCGCCGTCCTCGGGGCCTGGCTGAGCGGGGATGTGCCGGGCCGGGCAGCCGAGGGTGAGCCCCCGCTGATCCAGTCGATCGCCGACACCGCGCAGGCGCTCGGCTCCTGGCTGATCGGCCTCGGCTTCATACTGTTCGTGACCTGGGGCCGCCGGGCGTACCGCGACCCCTCCGCCCGGCGCACCATCGGCATCCTCTGGGACGTCGGCACCTTCTGGCCGCGCGCCTCGCACCCCTTCGCGCCACCGTGCTACGCGGAACGCGCCGTACCCGACCTCACCTGGCGGATGGCCTCCTGGACCGCCCGCACCGGCGGACGCCTCGTCATCTCCGGCCATTCGCAGGGCAGCGTGCTGGCCGCGGCCGCGGTCTGGCAACTGCGCGAGGGCACCCGCCACCAGGTGGCGCTGCTGACGTACGGCTCACCGCTGGAGCGGCTGTACGGCCGCTGGTTCCCCGCCTACTTCGGCGCCGCGCCGCTGGGCGACCTGGGCAGGGAGGTGCACTGCTGGCGCAACCTGTGGCGCGCCACCGACCCGATCGGCGGCCCGGTCCGGCTCGGCGGCGAGGGCGACGAGCCGGCCGTGGACCACGGGCCGCTCAAGGACCCGCTCGCCTACGGCCGCACCGAGCGCCACCCGCTGCCCGAACCGATCCTCGGCCACTCCGACTACCAGGCCGACCCCGACTTCGCCGTGGAGCGCGCGGCGCTGCTCGACCGGCTGCCGCCCGCACTGCCCGCACAGCGCGACGGCACCGCCACGGAGCGGCGGAGTCACGGCAGTTCGGGCAGATCGTCCGCGTAGAGCAGCGTCAGGTCGTCCGTGCTGGTCTCCGGCAACTGGGCGACCCTGCTGGCGTGTTGCTCCACCATCGACTCGAACGTCTGGCGCGCGGTACGGCCGTTGCCGAACGCCGGCCCCTTGGGCAGGACGGCGAAGTACTTCAGCAGCGCCTCGGCCGTGCCCGTACCCAGCCGGTACTCGTGCTCCTCGGCCTGCCGCTCCACGATCCGCAGCAGTTCGTCGGCCTCGTAGTCGTCAAAGGTGATGGTCCGTGAGAAACGGGACGCCACACCGGGGTTGACCGCGAGGAAGCGCTCCATCTCCGCCGTGTACCCGGCGACGATCACCACCACCGCCTCCCGGTGGTCCTCCATCAGCTTCACCAGCGTGTCGATGGCCTCACGGCCGAAGTCACGCCCCGAGTCCTCGGGCGACAGCGCGTACGCCTCGTCGATGAACAGCACGCCACCACGCGCCCGGTCGAAAGCCTCCTGCGTGCGGATCGCGGTGGAGCCGATGTGCTCGCCCACCAGGTCGACCCGGGAGACCTCCACGAGATGACCGCGCTCCAGCACTCCGAGCGACGCCAGGATCTCGCCGTACAGCCGGGCCACCGTCGTCTTGCCGGTGCCGGGGGAGCCGGTGAAGACCAGGTGGCGGCGGGCGGAGGCGGCCTTGAGACCGGCCTGCTGCCTGCGCCTGCCGACCTCGATCATGTTGGTGAGGGCGCGGACCTCGCGCTTGACGCTCTCCAGGCCCACCAGCGCGTCGAGTTCACCGAGAACCTTGCCCGGTTCACGTACCGGCTCGGCGGGCGGCGCGTCCGGCACCGGTGTCACGCCCTGCGCCGGGACGGAGCCCAGCAGCCCCGTCGTCTGCGTGGCGGTCAGAGCCGCCGTCGGCTGCGGCACGGCGGCCAGCACACCGCTCTCGTCGCTCGTGCAGTCCTCCACGGTCGGCCCGGCCCCGTTGCCCTCGGCGCCCGACGGGCCGCCGTCCGGGAACTCGTAACCCCCGCGCGCGCAGCGCTCGGTGCGGCAGCGCGTCAGCGTCGTACGGCAGCCGTCCATCACATGGAACCCGTACCCGCCGCTGCCCGTCACCCGGCAGTCGTGGAAGGTGCCGCGGCCCTCGGCGGAGACATAGAAACCGGCCTCGGCGGGCGAGGTGATCGTGCAGCGCTCGATGGTGGGGTCGGCGCCCTTGGTGACGATGACACCGGTCTGCACCCCGTCGATGGTGCAGGAGTTGAGTGTGCCGCCGCTGCCGTGGTCCCGGAACCAGGCGCCGGTGGACGCCTCCCTGATCCGGCAGTCGTCGAGCTGCGCCGTCGCGCCGTCGCTCACCGACACGGCCGTGTTGCGCACCTGCGACAGGTCGCTGTCCACGACGTCCGCGCGGGAGCCGCGGTCGAGGACGAACAGCGCGTCCGGTACGTCGTGCACCCGGCACGAGTCGAGGACGACGGTCGCCCCGTCACTCACCCAGACCGCCGGGTAGTCGCCCGTACTGTCGTGGATCTCGCACTGGTTGGCGTCCACGCGGGTGCCCGGGTCCCAGACCGAGAGACCGTTGCGGCCGAAGCGCCGCACGGTGGAGCGGGTCAGCGTCAGCACGGAGCGGGAGCGCAGGTCGACCGCGTTCTCCGGGATGTCGTGGATGTCGCAGTCGGAGAGCGTCAGCACCGCGTCCGTGTCGAGCGTGATGCCGTCGGCCGATGTGCGGTGGACGCTGGAGTCGGTGAGATGCGCCGCGGCGCGGGCGGCGATCTGCACGCCGGTGCCCTTGATCTCGTACACCTCGCAGCCCACGGCCTCCAGGCCGCTGCCCTCGCCGGTGACGGTCAGGCCGCCGCCCGAGGCGTGGTGGATCCGGCAGCGTTCGAGCCGGGGGTGCGCCCCGCCGCGTACGGAGACGCCGGACTGCCCGGCCGCGACGACCTCGCAGTCCTCGAAGACCCCGCCGGCGCCGTCGAGTACGGCGACACCGACCCCGGCCGGATTGTCGACGGTGCAGCGGCGGACGGTCGGACGCGCGGCGCCGCGCACCTCTATCCCGGCGGCCGAGCGCGTGACGATCCGCAGATCCGTCAGCTCCGGGGTGCCGTCCTCGACGAGCAGCGCGGGCGCGGTGGTGTCCTGGCCCTCCACATGCAGGTCGTGGACGGTCGCCGACGCGCGCACCGTGAGCGGTACGCCGTCCGGCGGCGCGATTCGCACCGAGCCCGACGAGCCCTCGGGTCCGCGCAGCGTGACGGCGCGCGTGACGACGAGATTCTCCCGGTAGGTGCCCGGCGCGACGGTGAGTATGTCGCCGTCGCTCGCGGCCTCCAGGGCCGCGGCGAGAGATGCGTACTCGCCGGTACGGCGGCGCCAACGCGAGGTGCCGGTGTGCGTCACCTGGACGGTGCCCTGTGCCATGGTGTTGTTCTGTCCCCACCTCGTGCGCCTGCGCGTGCTGTGCCGACCGGACCCGCTCGCGGGTCAACTCAAGGAAGTCCCGGCCGCGACAGAGGACCGGGTCGCACCACCGTAGCGCGCGCGGCACCGGTGAGTTGACCCAAGAGCGGTTCCGGTCAGCTTCCCGCGCCTGTACGACCCCAGTCGGGACCGGTCCGGGACCAGGCCAGGTCGAGCCGCGCGTACCGGACTTGGCGCAGTCTCCACACCACCAGCCGTCGGACGGCCTCGACCAGACCGGCGACGCCCGCGGCCACGCCGATCCCCGCCAGCACGGCGTGTGTACGGGCGGTGGCGAGGTCCGTCGGGCGCTTGGCGAGCTGCCCGCCGCCGTCGGTCCAGACCGGGAAGGTGTCGCCGGCCCGGAGAGTCCGCGGCGCCGAGTGCACGAGCCGGGTGTGCCGACTGCCGTCCGGCGCCGTCCACTTGGCGAGCACCGGCTTGCCGGAGTCGCGCTGGGTCGGGGCCTCGGGGTCGGACGCGACACGGGTGGGCGCCTCGGCCGGGCTGACCATCATGGCTTCCGTACGGTGCCGGTCCTCGTGCTGGGCGCGGATCGTCCGACGGAACGCGTCGTCGGTCAGCGCCCCCGAGATCAAGCCGATCGCCGGGACGGCGAGAAGCATCAGGAGCAGGGCGCCGAGCGCGACCCACGCCTCGACGAGGTCCGTCCTTCTCCGCAGCGGATTGTGCCGCCAGCGCCGGAGCCCCACGACCGCTCGCATCGTGTCGCACCCCTTCCGTCTCGCGTCCGTTCCCCTGTCCGTCATAGCCCCACGGGGGCCCGCTCACGCACAAAAGGGCGGAAGGGAGAGCGAAATCACCCGTCCGTTCGACGGGCCGGATCCGGGCCGCCGTCGAATCGGCGGTGCTCGGGCAAGGGTACGCGGCGGTGCGTGGCGACTCGCGGTCGACGGTCCGGGCCACTCGGTCCCGGTGCGCGGAACCGTCGCCGGGACGACGGGATTCGGCCGGACGCGGCTCGTCGGCGGGAGTACCGCGGATCGACCGGCCGCGCGCGCCGGGGCGCCCCCGTAGTCAGCCGGACCTCCACCCCGAGGTGGCGGCTGAACCAGTTGCTCGCTCGCTCGGCCGCGCGGTGGCGGGCGACGCGTCAACCGTGGTCCCGGGGACGTTCACCACGACGACCTGCGCGGGTGCGTCCGAACGAGTGACGCGGGACGTCAACGCCCGTTCTCCGTGCGCCTGTTCACGGGCGGCCGGCCGTTTCCGGGCGCGCCGTCGTCGGCGGCCCTCCGGGCTCCCTCCGGCCTTCTCCGCTCCTCCCGGCTCGGTGTGGCTCGGTGTGGTTCGTCCCGGCGTGCCCGGTGTCCGGTGCCTCCGGTGTTCCGGGGCGATGCCCCGGTGTCAGTAACCCCGGCTCTGGTAGGGCCGGTTGTACGGGTCGTCGTACTGCACCGGCGCGGGCGCCGGACGCGGGGAGGCGGGGCGCATCGCCTCGTACCCCGTCGCCGACCCCGGTCGCTGCTGCTGCGGCGGGCGGGGCTGCTGGGGACGCGGCTGCTGTTGCTGCTGCTGGGGCTGGTAGGGCTGAGCCCCCTGGTAGCCGCGAGGCGGCTGCGGTGCCTGCTGCGGAATGTAGGGCGCCGGGGCGTGCTGGAGCGGCACGGGATGCTGCGCCGGCTGCGGCTGGTAGCCGCCGTAGGACGGCGTGGGCTGCGAAGGAGCCGCCGGAAGAGCGGGAAGCGCCGAAGGCAGCGCGGGCAGATAGCTGTTGCTCTGGTAGCTGCTGCCGGTGTCGTAGGCGGAAGGCACTCGGATCGGGGCGATCTGAGGCGTGCCCCGCTCCGCGACCAGGGAGTCGTAGATGGGGGTGTCCGGGAACGACGGCGCGGTGTAGTAACCGCCGCCGTAGGTCGAGCGGGGGGAGGTCATGGAACCTAAGTTAAGCCCACGATGTGCCAAGAGGGGAGTCCGATAAGGGGGTTCTTTCGGGAGCTCTGGGCCACTTCGGATCCCCAATGCGAGCGAACTTGGGAAAATCGGTCGTCCGGCAGCGTAGTGATCGTGTAAAGGGCAAGCTCCAGGGGGGTTACCGGTGGGTCCTCGTGGGTGCGATGACCCCCGCAGCGATTAGGTTTGGCGCAACAGAAACTTTCGGTCACCCGACTCTCGATGGGGGCGAGCATGTCCATGCTTAAAGGAGCCAATGTTCCGGTGTCGGCACCCGGTGTGCGTGTCGAATTGGGATGGCGTTCGGCACCCGGGACGCCGGATGTCGACGCCTCGGCCCTTCTGCTGAAGGCGGGAAAGGTCCGCTCGGACGCGGACTTCGTTTTCTACAACCAGGCGGCGCACGCGTCGGGCGCCGTGCGGTACGACGGGAAAGGCACCGGCCCCGGCACCGTGACGGACACCCTGTCCGTCGACCTGGCCCGGGTGGAGGCCGACATCGAGCGGATCGTCGTCGCCGCGTCGGCGGACGGCGGCAACTTCGGCCAGGTGCCCGGACTGTACGTACGCGTCCTCGACGCGGCGACGGGCGCCGAGATCGCGCGGTACGACAGCCAGGACGCGACCGTCGAGACGGCGTTCGTCCTCGGCGAGCTGTACCGGCGACAGGGCGCCTGGAAGTTCCGCTCGGTCGGCCAGGGCTACAGCAGCGGACTCGAAGGACTGGCAACGGACTTCGGCATCAGCGTCGACGAGCCGCAGCAGGCGGCGGCGCCCATGACCCCCGCGCCGCCGGCCCCCGTCGCGGCCCCCGCACCGCCCTCGTACACGCCTCCCGTGCCGGCGGCGCCCCCGGCAGCGCCCGCCCCGACCCCGGTGCGGCTCAGCAAGGTCACACTCACCAAGGAAGCGCCGACCGTCTCCCTGTCCAAGCAGGGCGGCAATTCCGGTGAGATGCGCGTCAATCTCAGCTGGCAGGTGCGCAAGCAGTTCAAGGGCTGGGGCGCCAAGCTCGGCCGGGCCGTCGCCATGCACGGCGACCTCGACCTCGACCTGTGCGCCCTCTACGAACTGACCGACGGCCGTAAAGGCGTCGTCCAGGCACTCGGCAATGCCTTCGGAGCGCTTCACCAGCCGCCGTTCATCCATCTCGACGGCGACGACCGCACCGGCGGTTCGGCCAACGGCGAGAATCTCAGCATCAACCTCGACCACAAGAACCAACTGCGCCGCGTCGTCATCTTCGTGACGATCTACGAAGGCGCGCGCAGCTTCGCCGATCTCGACGCGACGGTCACACTCCAGCCGCAGAACGGCGCCGCGATCGACTTCTCGCTCGGCGAGTGCACCGTTCCCTCCACGGTCTGCGCGCTCGCATTGATCACCAATACCGGCTCCGATCTGCTGGTCCAGCGCGAAGCGCGCTTTCTCGTGCCGGAACGCGGAGTCAGCCCGCAGCGCACCATCGACTACGCCTACGGCTGGGGCATGAACTGGACGCCCGGCCGGAAGTGACCCCGGGGCCCGGCAGCGACCCGCCTCAACGCTCCGGTGCGGCCTCCGGACGGGCGTACGTACGCCCCTTCCAGGCCGCACCGCGGCCCCGGTAGTGCCGCACGGCCGAGTCGACGGTCATCAGGAGGTAGAGCAGGGCGGTGAAGGGCAGCAGGGGAGCGAGCCAGAGCGACTGCCGGTAGTACCGCAGCACCGGTACGTACGTCCCGGCCATCACCGCCCACGCGGCGCCGCCCAGCAGACCGGCCGCCGTGTCGCCGCCCGACAGGCCCGCGTACACACCGGCGGGCGGCGCCAGATACACGACCGCGAGACCGGCCACCGTGCCCACCAGCAGCAGCGGGCTGTGCAGGAGTTGGGCGTACGCGCTCCGCGCCACCATCCGCCACAGATCGGTCAGCCGCGGATACGGGCGCACGCTGTCCACCCGCTCCGCGAGGCCGAGCCAGATCCGGCCCCCGGCGTTCCGTACCGCGCGCGCCATCGACACGTCGTCGATCACGGCCTGCCGGATCGAGTCGGGAATCCGCGCCCGCTCGGCGGTCTCCGTCCGCAGCAGTACGCAGCCGCCGGCCGCCGCCGCCGTACGCGCCCCCGGCTTGTTGACCCGGCGGAACGGATACAGCTGTGCGAAGAAGTAGACGAAGGCGGGCACGATCAACCGCTCCCACGCGGTCGCCACCCGCAGCCGGGCCATCTGGGAGACCATGTCGAGTCCGTTCGACCGCGCGGCGGCGACCAGTTCGCGCAGACTGTCCGGCTCATGGGCGATGTCCGCGTCCGTAAGGAGGAGGTAGTCGGGCCGCTCCTCCCGCGCCAGTTCGATGCCATGACGCAGCGCCCACAGCTTCCCCGTCCAGCCGGGCTCCGGCTCCGGCGGGGAGAGCACCGTCAGCGGCAGCCCGCCGAACCGCTCGGCCAGTTCCCTGGCCAGGGCGCCCGTACCGTCGGTGCTGGAATCGTCGACGAGGAAGATCTCCGCCCGCCCCGGATAGTCCTGCGCCAGCAGCGACGGCAGGCTCACCGGCAGCATCTCCGCCTCGTCACGCGCGGGCACGACCACGGCGACGGACGGCCAGGGCGACGGATCCGCACGCGGCGGCAGCCGCTGATCCGTACGCCAGAAGAATCCCTGACCCAGCAACAGAAAGCCCCACGCGGCCAGTGAGACCGCGGCGATCCAGGCAATGGCGCTCATTCGCCGCAGTCTGCCCCACATCGGCGGGACCGCAAGGGCGGTCGTCTATGGTGACCGGGTGAAGATCGCGCTGATGGACTCCGGTCTCGGACTGCTCGCCGCCGCCGCCGCCGTGCGCCGGCTCCGGCCGGACGCCGGTCTCGTGCTCTCCTCCGACCCCGGCAGCATGCCATGGGGACCGCGTACCACGGAGGACATCGTCGGGCGCGCGCTCACGGTGGCCCGTGCCGCCGCCGAGCACCGGCCCGACGCGCTGATCGTCGCCTGCAACACCGCCTCGGTGCACGCCCTGCCCGCGCTGCGCGCCGCCCTGGAGCCCGGACTGCCCGTCATCGGCACCGTCCCCGCGATCAAGCCGGCCGCCGCCGGGGGCGGGCCCATCGCCATCTGGGCCACCCCGGCCACCACCGGCAGCCCCTACCAGCGCGGCCTCATCCGTACCTTCGCCGACTCGGTCGACGTCACCGAGGTGCCGTGTCCCGGTCTCGCCGACGCCGTGGAGCACGCCGACGAGGCGGGCATCGACCGCGCCATCGCGGCAGCGGCGATCCGCACCCCACGCGAGGTAAGGACCGTCGTCCTGGGCTGCACCCATTACGAACTCGTCGGCGAACGCATCCGGGCGGCCCTGCGGCAGCCCGGACTGCCGGAGGTGACACTGCACGCCTCCGCCGACGCCGTCGCCGCGCAGGCGCTCCGCCGGCTCGGGGACACACCGGCCCCCGCGGCGGACCCCGGGCCGGGCGAGCTCACCGTCCTGCTGGGCGGCCGGCGCGGCACGCTGCAGGACGCGGCACTGACCTACGCGGAGGGCCGGCTGCTCGCCGCCGTCACCCACGCGCACTAGGGCGAGTGCGACGACGGCCGCCAAGGCGTGCCCGGGCCGTCTGTGGCCATCGTCACTGCGGTGCGCGGGGGCGGGCGACGCAAGGGTCCCCGCGGACGTCAACATTCCGGATCCCGTCGCGGCGGTGCTCCCCGGGCGGTTCGTGAGTACGCTGCAACCATGACGGAGCACCCCCGACGAGGGGGGCCTGGCACAGTGCCCCTCCCCGAAACCTGGACCGGCCGGGCGACCAACCGCATTCAGTGGCTGTTCGCCGTGGTGGGTGTCGCCTGCGTCGCGCTCGGCGTCGAGCTGGCGATCCAATCCTCCTGGGAAGCCGGCGTCGTCGCGCTGGCCGCCTCGGTGGTCGGCTGCGTGGCCGCCGGACTGCTGATCCTCTTCGGCACGCTGGCCTTCGTACACGTGGCGGTCAAGGTCGATCACGAGCACCTGGAGGTGCGCTGCGGCCACGCCGGGCTGCCGCGCCGCCGTATCCCGCTCACCCATGTGACCGGCGCCGACTTCGAACCCAGCGTCACGCCCCGCCAATGGGGCGGCTGGGGCTACCGCTGGCGGCCCGAGCAGGGCACGGCCGTGGTGGTACGACGCGGCGAGGGTGTCGTGCTGCGTCTGGGCGACGGCAGGACGTTCACGGTGACGGTCGACGACGCCGAGGCGGCGGTCCGCGTCATCCGCGACCGGCTCCGCGCGGCGGCCACCGGCAAGGTGGGCCTCAGCAAGCAGGCCCTGGGCAAGCCCGGTCCGGGCGGACCGGCTCTCGGCAAGCCCGGTCTCGGCGAGGCGCCGGGCGGCAGAACGGTCCTGGGCGGGTCCGCCGACCTCTGACCGCCCCCGCCGGTCCGTTCCGCGTCACCGCGCCGCCGACATCAGCCCGGCCCGCCCTCCGCCGTCGCCCCGTCGGCCGGCCGCGCCGTCGCCAGGGACCCCGCGATACGTCCGCACGTATAGCCGGCGGCGACAGCGAGCAGGGCCAGCAGGACGCCCTCGGGTCTGCCCTCCCGGCCCGCCGCGCTGACCAGGGCCCACAGCGCGCAGCCGACGAACACCGCCGCGCCCACGACGTCGGAGGTGGCGCCCTGCTCGCGCGCGACGGACCGGCCTGCCGGTACAGCCATCCCGTAGACCCCCCGACCCGAGACGGCCCCGCCGGCGACAGCCGGACCGGTCGGGGCGCGACCACACCCGGCCCGGGGCCGCCGCCCACGCCAGTGGCAGGGGAGGGGGTATGTGGACATCTCGCGCGGAAACGTTGCGCGGACAGCTCCGCGGCGACTTCGTGGCGGCTCCCGGCGGAGTCCCGCTCGTCGCCCGCGCGTAGCCGGACTCCCGCCTTCCTACGGCGCCACCGTAGACTCCGCCGGGTGAGCACCACCATCACCCCCGTGGAACCCGCCGAGCCCGCACCCGCGCCCGGCGGGAGACGGTGGCCGCGCCGGTTCGTACGGCCCGGCGCCGCCGTACTGTCCGGGCTGCTGCTCTTCGCGAGCTTCCCGCCCCGCCCGCTGTGGTGGCTGGCGCTGCCCGGATTCGCCCTGCTCGGCTGGACGTTGCGTGGCCGCCGACCGCGTGCCGGGTTCGGACTCGGCTTCCTCGCCGGTCTCGGATTCCTGCTGCCGCTGCTGAAGTGGACGGGCGAGGAGGTCGGCCCGCTGCCGTGGGTCGCGCTGGCCGCCGTGTCCGCGCTGTTCATCGGCGCCGTCGGCGTGGGGATCGCCGCCGTGTCCCGGCTGCCCGCGTGGCCGGTGTTCGCCGCCGCCGTATGGATCCTCGGCGAGGCCGCCCGCGCCCGCGTGCCGTTCGGCGGCTTCCCCTGGGGCAAGATCGCCTTCGGCCAGGCCGACGGCATGTTCCTGCCGCTCGCCGCCGTCGGCGGCACACCGGTCCTGGGCTTCGCCGTCGCGCTGTGCGGCTTCGGCCTCTACGAGGCGGTCCGCCAGGTCCTCGCCCACCGTGCCGCACGCGCTGCCGGGACCGACGGCGCGGCGCGGCCGGTGCCGCGCGCCGCCGTGGCCGTCGCCGCGCTGTCCGTGCTCGTCCCCGTCGCGGGCGCCCTCGCCGCACTGCCCCTCGTGGACGACTCCGCCGAGGACGGCACCGCGACCGTCGCCGCGATCCAGGGCAATGTGCCGCGCCTGGGTCTCGACTTCAACGCCCAGCGCCGCCAGGTGCTCGACAACCACGCCGCGCGCACCGAACAGCTCGCCGCCGACGTCAAGGCGGGCAAGGAGCCGCAGCCGGACTTCGTCCTGTGGCCCGAGAACTCCTCGGACCTCGACCCCTACCGCAACGGCGACGCGCGCCTCGTCATCGACGACGCGGTCAAGGCGATCGGCGTCCCGACGGTGGTCGGCTCCGTCCTCTCGCCCGAGACCGGCAAGCTGCGCAACACCCTGATCCAGTGGGAGCCCGGCAGCGGGCCCGTCGCGACGTACGACAAGCGCCATGTCCAGCCGTTCGGCGAGTACATCCCGATGCGTTCCTTCGTACGGATCTTCAGCTCCGACGTCGACCGGGTACGACGTGACTTCGGCCCCGGAAACAAGGTGGGCGTGTTCGACCTGGCCGGGACCAAGGTCGGTCTCGCCACCTGCTACGAGGCGGCCTTCGACTGGGCGGTGCGCGACACCGTCACCCACGGGGCGCAGCTCATCACCGTGCCCAGCAACAACGCCACCTTCGGGCGCAGCGAGATGACCTACCAGCAGCTCGCGATGTCCCGGGTGCGGGCCGTCGAGCACAGCCGGGCCGTCGTCGTCCCCGTCACCAGCGGCGTCAGCGCGATGATCATGCCGGACGGCAAGGTCGTCGAGCAGACGAAGATGTTCACGCCCGACGCGCTCGTCCGTGAGATGCCGCTGCGCTCCTCACAGACCCCCGCCACGAGGATGGGCACGCTGCCCGAGGCGCTGCTGGTCGCGATCGCCGTCGGCGCTCTCGGCCGGGTCGGTGTACGGGCCGTACGCGCCCGCAGGAACCCCGCCCCCGACGAGGCGAGCTGACGCACGCATAGGGTCGTGGCATGGGAACGCCAGACTTCATTCGCGAGATCCGTGCCACCGCCGGTCACCAGTTGCTGTTCCTGCCCGGAGTCAGCGCGGTCGTCCTCGACGACGACGGACGCGTACTGCTGGGCAGGCGGGCGGACACGGGCGACTGGTCGATCATCGGCGGGATCCCGGAGCCCGGGGAGCAGCCCGCGACGACGGCGGAGCGCGAGGTGTACGAGGAGACCGCCGTACGCTGCGAGGCCGAGCGTGTCGTCCTCGTCCAGGCGCTGCCGGCGCCCGTCACGTACCCCAACGGGGACCAGTGCCAGTACATGGACATCACGATGCGCTGCCGCGCGATCGGCGGGGAGGCCAGGGTCAACGACGAGGAGTCCCTGGAGGTGGCGTGGTTTCCCGTGGACGCGCTGCCGGAGCTGCGGGAGTTCGCCCGGTTCCGTATCAAGCAGTCGCTCGAGGACGAGCCCACCTGGTTCCAGCCGGGCACGGGCGGCTGAGGACCCGGTCGCCCGGTCCGGCGGGAGGGCCCCGCTACTGGAGCGCGTGGACCGCCGCGGCGAAGACGGCCGGGAGCCGGGCCGCGGCGGGCACGACCAGACGCGCCGTGCGCGGGCTGCGGGTGGCGTACAACAGGCCCTCCGTGAGCAGACGGTGACGTCTCGTCAGTTTCGACCAGGCCGCCGGATACGACCGCGGTCGGCCCTCGGCCAGCGCGCGCACCGCCGCCCCGGCCGTCGACAGGGCCAGCGCGACCCCCTCCCCGGTCAGCGCGTCCACATAGCCGGCGGCGTCCCCGACGAGCAGCACCCGCCCGGCCAGCGGCCGGCTCACCCGCTGCCGCAGCGGACCCGCGCCGCGTACGCCGCTCGCCGGGCGTTCGCCCAGCAGCGGCGCCAAGTCCGGGAATCGGGCGAGGTGTTCGGCGTACCCCAGCCGCTCGCGGCTCAGCACGGCCACGCCGACGAGATCGTCCGCCACCGGTGTCACATACGCCTCGCCGTACCGCGACCAGTGGACCTCCACGAAGTCCGACCACGGCGCCACACGGAAGTGCCTCCGCAGCCCGTAGCGGGACGGCGCGCGGTCCGGCAGATCCAGGCCGAGGCCCCGGCGGATCGGCGAGTGCAGCCCGTCGGCGGCGATCAGCCACCGCGCGGTCCGGCCCCCGGCGCTGACCCGGTCGGCGCTCTGCCGTACCTCACCGACCTTGCCCCGGACCGTCTCCACACCGAGGGCGTCCGCCCGTCGCCGTAGCGCGGCGTGCAGCTCCGTGCGGCGCACACCCAGCCCCGCACCGTCCCGGAAGCACGCCTCGGCGCCGCGCGTACCGTCCCGGTAGTGGATGCCGCGCAGTTCGCGCCCCGACACCTCGACGCCCATCGCGCGCAGCGCCGCCACGCCGCCCGGCATGATGCCCTCCCCGCACGCCTTGTCCACCGGGGTGGTACGCGGCTCGACCACCACGGCCCGCAGCCCCGCCAGGGCGGCGTGGATCCCGGCGGCCAGACCGGCGGGGCCGCCGCCGGCGATCAGTACGTCGATCACGCGGGGGCCCCGGCGGGCGCGGCCCCGAGCGCCGCGTTCTCGCACCGGATCCGGACCGTCATCAAGGCGGCGTTGAGCCCGGTGAAGACGACGGCTGTCACCCACGCCCCGTGCACCAGCGGCAGCGCCAGGCCCTCCGCGACGACGGCGACGTAGTTCGGATGGCGCAGCAGCCGGTAGGGCCCGCCGGAGACCAGGGGCAGGCCGGGCACGACGATCACCCTGGTGTTCCAGCGCGGCCCCAGCGTCCGGATGCACCACCAGCGCAGCCCCTGGGCCGCGACGACCACCCCCACCATCGTCCAGCCGAACGCCGGCACGAACGGCCGTCCGGCCAGGGCCGTTTCGGCGAGCGCGCCGGCCAGCAGACCGGTGTGCAGGACGACCATCGCCGGGTAGTGCCCGCGCCCGGTCTCCGTACCGCCGCGCGCCAGACTCCAGCGGGCGTTGCGCCGGGCGACGACGAGTTCGGCGATCCGCTCGCCGGCGACGGCCAGCACCAATGCCGTGTACCACCACATGTGTTCTCCAACTCACCAGCGAAGCAGGACGAGTTCGCAGCAGAATCCGGGGCCCATCGCGATCATCAGGCCGGGGCTGCCCGGCTCCGGGGCGCACCGGGCGAGGGTGTCCCGCAGGACGTGCAGGACCGATGACGACGACAGGTTCCCCACCTCGGACAGCGAGCGCCAGGTGACGTCGAGGGCGCCTTCGGGCAGGTCCAGCGACTCGCTCACGGCTTCCAGGACCTTGGGGCCGCCGGGGTGGCAGACCCACGCGGTGATGTCGGCGGGTGTCAGCCCGTGCTCCGCGAGGAAGCCGCGTACGTCGTCGGCGAGGAAGCGGCGGACGACGTCGGGCACCGATGGATCGAGGACGACCCGGAAGCCGGAGCCGGTGACGGACCAGCCCATGACATGGCCGGTGTCCGGGTACATCCGGCTGCGTGTGGCGACGACGGAGGGGCCGGCGGTGGTGACCTCGGGGGTCCCGGCAAAGTGTTCGCCCACCGCCACGACGGCCGCCGCACCGTCGCCGAACAGTCCGCTCGCCACCAGATTCGCCGGCGACGGGTCGTCGCGTTGGAAGGTGAGCGAGCACAGCTCGACCGAGAGCAGCACGGCCACCTGCTCCGGCCAGCCCCGCAGATAGTCGTGGAGCCGCGCGACGCCCGCCGCGCCCGCGACGCACCCGAGTCCGAAGACGGGCAGCCGCTTCACATCGGGACGCAGCCCCAGCCGCCCGACGAGGCGCGCGTCCACGGAAGGCGCGGCCACACCGGTGACGGAGGTGAACAGCAGCAGGTCCACGTCCTCGGGCCGGAGCCCCGCCGTACCGAGCGCTCCGCGCACCGCCTCGGCGCCCAGATCACCCGCGACCTCGATGAAGACGTCGTTGGCGGCGCCGAACCCGTCGAGCTTGGCGTAGTCGTCCAGCGGCAGCGCCATGTGGCGCGAGCGGACGCGGGCGCTCGCGTGCAGCCGGTCCAGCACGCGCCGGTCGGCGCCGGCCGGCAGACACGTGCGCGCCACCATCTCGGTGATCTCGGACTGGGTGTGGCGATACGGAGCCAGGACGCCGTGCACGGCGGCGATTCGGGTCATCGATTCCAGCCTGAGGAAGTCATAACCCTCCCAACACCCGTAGGAAGGGATGAGACACCATAAGTCGCCCGTCCGGCTGCCACGTGAACGGAGCCCGCGCGCCTACGATCGGCGCGTGGACGCCGACAGGACAGCTGATGTGACAGCCGATGCGACCGCGGACGTGACCGCAGATGTCGACCCGGCGTCGAGCACGCGCGAGGACAGCCCGGCCGACGCCCAAACCCCGCGCCCCGCCCGGCTGCTGACGGCAGGACAGGCCCCGGGCCCTGTCCGGCGGATCCTCGGGGGCCCGGGACGCCGAAGCGACATCAGCCGCCGCCGCGACGGACGGCGCCTCTCGCCCGTACGCCCCGGAGGGCCACGGGAGACGCCCCCTCCGCCCCCTGAGCCGGCCACGTACGGCAGGGCCGTCCACAACGCCGATCCGCCGCCTCGCGACGCACCGCGCCCCGCCCGGCCGCTGACGGCGGGGCGGGCCCTGGCCCTCTCCTGTCATCCCGGACCCGTCGTCGCCGTCACCGCCCTCACCCTCGCGCTCGCCCTCACCGCGGGCCACGGCGCGGGCCGTTGGGCGCTGCTCACCGCCGCTGTGCTGACCGGTCAGCTCTCCGTGGGGTGGTGCAACGACGCCTACGACGCCCGCCGCGACATCGTCAACGGCCGCCGCGACAAGCCCGTCGCCGCCGGGACGGTCGGCCGAGGGACGGTGTGGAGGGCCGCGTTCGGCGCGCTCGCGCTCTGTGTGCCGCTCTCCCTGGCCTGCGGCGTGCTCGCCGGTACCGCGCATCTGATCGCGGTGGCCGCGGCCTGGGCGTACAACCTGCGGCTCAAGGCCACCCCGCTGTCCTGGCTGCCGTACGCGATCGGATTCGCGAGCCTGCCGGCCCTCGTCTCACTGAGCCTGCCCGGCAGCCCGTGGCCGGCCTGGTGGGCCGTCACCGGCGGTGCGCTGCTCGGAGTCGGGGCACACCTGGCGGACGTCCTGCCCGACATCCGCGGTGACCTGGCCACCGGCGTACGAGGGCTGCCGCACCGACTCGGCGCCACCGGCAGCCGGTTGCTGCTCCCCGTCCCGCTGGTGGCGGCGTCGGTGGTGCTGACGCTGGGCCCGGGACGTACCGGCGCGGGCGCCGTACTCGTCCCACTCGCCGCCGGGGCGCTCGCGGTCGCGGGCCTGCTGCTCGGCCGCCGCCGGGGGAAGGCGCCCTTCGTCGCCGCCGTCGCCGTCGCGGCGCTGGACGTCGGGCTGTTGATGGCGCACGGCACCGGCGTCGCCTAGGCCCGGCGGTGACTCGCGCCGCCGCCCGTCAGCCGTCGAAGCGAGCCTCGTCGCAGTGGCCCCGGCCGCCGCGGTCGCGGGCATCGTTGTCGTCGCGCCCGGGCGCTTCGCAGCCACTGCCACTGCCACTGCCACCGGCCCGGCGCCCCCCATCGCGCTCGTGCCCACGCTCCCGCTCCGCTGTCTCCCGCGTGTCCCGGCGGGCGGACATCGGGCCGGCCGGCGGGACCGTCGCCCGGCCGTCGCCCACGATCGGCAGGGACTTGGGGCTGTTCGGCGACGCGTCGGTCGCCCAGTTCTGGAGGGTGGACTCGTCGCGGATCTTCGCCACGACCGACGTACCCGCCTCGGGAATCGTCGGGACGACGGCCAACGAATCGTCCCACCGGGGGATCACATGCCCCTGGACCGTCACGTCGTAGCGCACGTCGGCGGCGTTCTCGTCGGTCGGCTCGGTGCACGGTCCGAGGATCAGAGAGCCGTCGACCGTACGGGAGTTGAGGCACAGGTCCTGGTCGGCGCCGTTGCGCAGCAGCCCGTCCTCCTCGTACAGCCACTGCTGGGTCTGCGCGGACGACGAGCAGATCGCCAGCGTCGCCTCGGACCCCGCGCGGGGCCGGGTGTCCCGGAGGTCGAGGCAGAGATCGGCGTCCGCGCTGCGCAGCGCCGTACGCAGCGGGCCCGGCGGGATGCCGGTCGAGCCCGTCGGCGGCTTCTGGCCGGGGCCGGAGACGCCCTGCGAGCCCGGGTCGGGGGAGGCCGTGTCGGTGCCCGTGCCGATGGGGGCGGCCGGTCCTATCGCCTCGCCGCCGCCGCTGTCGCCGGCGGTGAGACTGGAGACCGTCACGGCGAGCAGGCCGACGGTCACCAGACCGAGCCCGCCGAGCAGGACGGTCCTCGGTCTGCCCGGGGTGGCCATCACACGTCTGGCCACCACCGTCACACGGGGGAGCACTCGCGGGCGTCCGCCCACCGAGTGCCGTCCGCCACGACGGACACCCGCGCGGCCCGCGGCCCGCGCGCCGCCGCGCCTGCCCGGCCGCGAGTCGAGGTAGCCCCTGCCGTGCGGGCCGAGGAGCGCCTCGGCGAGCAGGAGGGCCGGCCGGCCCTCGGCATGGACGAACTGCTCGGTGGCGTAGGCGCAGTGCGCGCAGACCACCAGATGCCGCCGGATGTCCGGGAGCAAAGCACCCCCGCGTCGCAGTGACACGTCCAGCAGGCGGTTGTAGTGGCGGCATTCCGGGTCCGACGCGAGGTGGATATGCGCGCGTACACAGCCGGACCGGAAGAGTTCACCCGCGTGTTCCCGTTCGGTGAGCGCGATTTCCGGATCAATGCCGAGCAGACCGGCCGGTACGGTTATGGGCTCCGCCTCGACGTCCGTATGCCAGAGCAGGCACCGCGCGGCCGCGGGCATTGCCTGGAAGGCGTGGAAGGCCAGCCGCCGATTCTCCGGGGGTTCCGGCGTGTCGGGGCTCACCGGGCCGGTGCCCGCCTGCTGCGCCCGGTGCTCCCAGACTGTGTCGGTCCTTTGTCCTTCGGCCGCCTTTTGTCCTTCGGTCGCCCAGGCACTGGCCATATGGCGGGCGGTCATAAGGAATTCGGGTCGCAGGGCCGGGACGGGACCGGGGCGGCGCAGGGTGTCGAGCACCTTGCCGAAGGCCGCCGTGGCGAGCATCGAGGCGGCGTTCGCCGAGGGGGAGCGGATCTCGGCGTAGTCGAGCAGGGCCTGCCAGTGCCGGGCGAGCAACAGCGCGGTGGCGTGGTCCTCTTCGTCGCTGTCGCGGGTCCTCAGCGCGGTGACGAGATCCGCGTCCGAGCCCTCGGAGCGGGGGCCGGGCCGACCGGCCGGCGGGGGCGGGGTGGTTCTGGACGTACGAGGATCCTGCATAGAGGTCCTGCCTTCCAGGGCACTGAGTGGGGGGTGTCCAGTCCCTTGACGCGAGGGTGGCGGCAGTGATTTCCGGCCGACTGAAAGGGGGGTGGTCCGTTTGGTGCGTACCTTTGGACGGGGTGAAGCCTCCAGGAATGCGACCCGTGGGCGGAGCGCGGCGGGATAACAACGGCCGGAGAGTCTTTCCGGGCGGTCGTACCGTCGCCGAATCGAACGGTTGAGCGCTCCGGGCGTTGCTGCCGACTGAGCGCGTTCACCATTGCACAGCCCGTGTGGGTGAAACAAGAGATCTCCAACCGCGGCTATTCGATGCACCGTTGAGGAACAGGTTGGGCAAGGATTTGTACCGTGGGGGTCCCATTCCGACCGTGAGAAAATACCGCGGGTAACCGGCGAATGGGGTCGCCGACGAGGCCCTGAAGGGCCGTACCGTACCAAGATCTTCGCAGTCGCACCGCATCGGCAACTCTACGGCCGACGACGGGTCCCGGTCGACGGGGGAGCCCCCTGCCCGCCGGCCGGGCGCCCCGACACGCCCCGGGCCTGCGGGGATTCGCCCGGCAGAGGTCTAGACGGGTGGCGGTGAGGCGAGCCAGCCGGCCACTGCCTCGGCGATCGGCTGCCGGGTCTCCAGCTCCACGAAGCCGAACTGGCCGCCCTGGTTGCATTCGAGAAACCACCAGGTGCCGTCGGTGTCCTCGGCGAAGTCGAAGGCCCCGTAGGCGAGATGGGCGACGCGCATATAGCCGTACACGGCGCGGGTGATGCGGTCGGGCACCTCGACGGGTTCCCAGGCGTGGCCGGTCTCGCCGTACCGGCCGTCGACCTGGCCGGGTGAGGCGACCTTCCGCGCGGCGAACAGCTGATGCCCGACACAGGTGAGCCGGACGTCCGCGCGCTTGGATATGTAGCGCTGGAGCAGGGTGGGTCCGGCGGCGACCGACTCGAAGTCGGCGCCGGGACCCACCCGGGTGGTCGGCAGCGAGACCGGGGGATCGCCGGGCGGCGGGCCGGTGATCGACTTCACCACGATGTCCCGGTGCTCGGCGGCGAACAGCCGCGCGATGCGCGGGAAGGTGGTGACGAGGGTGGGCGGTACGGCGAACCCGCTCTGGTGCGCCACCCGCAACTGCCAGGGCTTGAGGCGCGCCTGCGCCGCCGCCTGCGGGTGGTTCATCCAGCGCGCCGTCGTGGAGTACAGCATGCCGAAGAAGGCGTGCGCGGACTCGGCGGTGAGCCAGGGTGAGGGGTTGGGCGCGTGGGCCGCGCTCGCTCCGGGCCGCCGCACCCAGATCGAACGCAGCCCGTCCATGCTCAACAGGCGTCCTCCCGCGGACAGGTGGCCGCGGAAGTCGCCGCTGACGTACTCGGCGGACATCGACGCCTCGCCGGGCAGATCGGCGGGGTCGAAACGCACCAGCGGCGTGCCACGCCCGTGCAGTTCGGCCACGACCAGGTCGGCGGTGACGTCCTGCTCGGCGGTCAGGATCAGCACAGTCATCGGATAGCCAGGGCGGTCAGTCGTCGAAGTGCGTCTTGGAGCCGGCCGTCGAGGTCGTGGACCCGGCGGCCAGCAGCAGGGCGCGGTCGGCTATGGCGGGACGTCCGTCCGGCAGGACGTTCAACTGGAGCGTGGAGTCGTAGGTAAAAGGTCCGACGACCGGTGAGCTCGGAGCCGGGAAAGCGTAGTTCAGCGCGAACGGTCGCATGATTCTCCTCCACTGCCCCACGAGTCTGTTTCTGTCACGGAGGTAACAATACGTGGCGAAGATGTAATGGTCTCAGCACGGAAAGTCACATCTGACGAACCGTCAGGCGGAGGAGGCCCTACCGTCCTCCGGACCTGGGGGGACAGCGCGCCGGAAGGCGGGACCGGGGTCGCGAGAACTTCTCAAGTCCGTTGCGAAGAGGTCGAGTTCGTCGGCTGCCGGGGCCGGTATTGCGACATCCTGTCTGGATTCCGCCAGTGGTCTTCACTTCCGGAGGCCGCGGCTCTGGAAGTGCGGGCGACGTCGCGGCGCCCCTAGGCCCTGTCTTCAAAGTCCCGCCTGGCCTGCGACGCCTGGCACGGCACTTCTCCCCCGTAGGCCCTAGGGGGCCACGGGAGGTGCCCCCTGCGTTGTCGGAGTCGACCAAGTACGGCCGGGCCATCCGCAACGCCGGTCCTCCGCCTTGCGATGCACCGCTTTATTTATAAATAATTCGCCCCGCGGAGGGCTAATTCGGATATT